>JBAXMR010000168.1:0-6499 GCA_037134195.1 Paludibacter sp.
CGCCCTTCCACCGAAGTACTCAAGGCCATACCACCCATAGCTACCTGCAGGATTTCCTGCACATCGCTCACGGTCATTCCGTAGCGCGCCATGTTTTCGCGGTTCAACTTTATTTCAAGGTAGGGCGCACCCACCGCACGGTCGTAAAACACCGACGAACCTTTGACTGATGGAACATGCTTCAAGGCTTTTTCGAACTGCATACCCGCTTTTTCTATCGATTCCAAATCCGGTCCGTACACTTTCAGTCCCATCGGCGCACGCATTCCGGTTGAAAGCATCACTAATCGGGTTTCAATTGGTTGGAGTTTTGGAGCAGAAGTCAAACCCGGAATATCGGTTACCTTTACAATTTCATTCCAGATATCATTTGGCTTCTTAATCTGTGGTCGCCACTGACGGAAATATTCTCCTTTAGCAGAAACAATCAAACTATCAGATGGAATTGCCCTAAAAGTTTCTTTTTCAGCATTGAAAGTCTTTCCGTTTTTCAACAGAAAGGCACCCTCTTTATTCACCTTGAAGCGTTCGCGATGCCCTTCTTCGTTCAGAATATATTCGGGACGATAATTAATCGTATTCTCGAACATCTGCACCGGAGCGGGATCAAGCGCTGAATTCACGCGTCCCCATTTACCCACTGCCACTTCCACTTCGGGAATCGAAGCCAACCGCTTATCGAGTGTTTCGATATATTGCAGGTTCTTTTCAATGCTCGAATGCGGCATACTGGTTGGCATCAGCAGATAAGAACCTTCGTTGAGCGATGGCATAAATTCTTTGCCTGTTCCGGGAAATGCTTTTGCAGGTGCCTTCCACCCTATCTTTTCAACACCAGTTGCTACCAGTCCGAACACTTTATCAAAACCTTGCCAAACCAACAATCCGAAGAACAAGGTAAAAGCAGGCAATATCAGGAATTTACATTTATGAATCAATGCCCAACGCAAAATCGGTTCGTAGAAATGCACCATCGTCATCAATGCACCCAGGATAACCGCCACGATGCCCGCTACAAAAAGGAAGTTGACGAATAAACTATTGTGAGCAGCCAGCGGCAACCATTCCTTGGCCAGGTAATATACCGCCACCAAAACGGTAACCGCGATATTGATGTAAGCCGGAAACTCTTTCCTCTCTTTCGGCCAACGGTAATCCTGCAGGTTATTGATTCCTACTGCCACCAATGCCAGTGCCGGCCAAACTTGCCATACAGCTACAAAAACGACTCCGGCAAGGATTAAACCACCATTAAAATAGCGGCGAATCTTTTTGGTGTCTATTCGTATATCAAAAACGATATGCACCAGAGTTGGCAATACGACGATACCAAGGATAAAGGCAGACAATAGCGCAAAAGTTTTGGTAAATGCGAGCGGGTGAAACAGTTTTCCTTCGGCTGCTTCCATGGCAAATACCGGCAAAAAGCTGACAATGGTGGTAGCGATAGAAGTTACCACTGCAGCACGCACTTCGGTGGTGGCAAGGTAAATGACATTCATCAATTCTTTACCCCGAATTCCTTTGTTTTCGGGCATTTCGAGATGTCGCAGAATATTTTCCACATCCACAATTCCAATATCCACCATTACGCCAATGGCAATAGCGATACCGGATAAAGCCACGATATTGGCATCCACATGGAAAAAATGCATCAGAATAAAAGTCATCAGAACGCCCAACGGCAACAATCCCGCAACTATTACTGAAGCCCTTAGGTTCAATACCAGTACAATAATAACGATAATACTAATGAGGATTTCGTGCGAAAGAGCCGATTCAAGTGTCCCAATGGTTTCTTTAATCAAGCCGGTTCGGTCGTAAAAAGGCACAACGGTTACTTTCGAAACACTACCATCAGCCAGTTTCTTTTGCGGCAATCCGGCTTCAATTTCTTTTATCTTGGCTTTTACATTGCCAATCACTTCCATAGGGTTGGAACCGTAACGGACTACGACCACCGCTCCTACTGCTTCGCTTCCGGCTTTATCCAATCCACCACGACGGGTAGCAGGGCCAAATGAAGTCTGCGCTACATCTTTAATTCTGACCGGGATATTATTCCTCACCGAAACAACTGAGTTATCCAAGTCCTCAAGACTCTTCACATACCCGAGTCCACGGATTATGTATTCCACATTATTCAGTTCCACCGTTTCTGCACCAATATCCAGGTTACTTTTACGGACAGCATTCATCACGTCCATCACCGAAACGCCAAAAGCTTTCAATGCTTCGGGGTTTACATCCACCTGGTATTCTTTGGTAAAACCGCCCACCGAAGCCACTTCCGAAATACCTTCGGCAGCCGACAGACTGTATTTTACGTAGAAATCCTGAATGGTTCGTAATTCCTGCGGATTCCAACCGCCATTCGGCTTACCTGTTTTAGGGTCGCGCCCTTCGAGCGTATACCAGAAAATTTGCCCGAGTGCAGTTGCATCAGGCCCTAGCGAAGGTTGAACGCCTTGCGGCAACGTACCGGCAGGCAACGAATTCAGTTTCTCCAGTATACGCGACCGGCTCCAGTAGAATTCCACATTATCTTTGAAAATAATGTAGATAAACGACATGCCGAACATGGAGGTGCTCCGAATGGTTTTCACCCCCGGAATGCCGAGCAGTGCCGACGTAAGCGGATAACTAATCTGATCCTGAATATCTTTGGGCGAGCGACCCATCCATTCGGTAGAAACGATTTGCTGGTTGTCACCAATATCCGGAATGGCATCCACCGGAATCGGATCGCGGGGAATCATCCCCGTTTTCCAATTAAACGGCGAATACGCAATTCCCATCACCACAAAGGCAATCAGAAAAATAAAAGTAATCAGCCTGTGCTCGAGAAAATATTTGACTAAACGATTAAAAAGCCCCCCTGAATCCCCCCGAAGGGGGGAATTGAAGTTAGTACTATTTATTTTATTTTCAATTCTCATTTCAGTAGTATATTATAAGAAACTACGTCTTAAAGTCCCCCTTCGGGGGATTTAGGGGGCTTCTCATCTGTACTTACAACAGCCCGGCAACGCATTGTAAGCCTTATCGGTTGCTTTGTACTTTGGAGTATCGTGACCCACAGCAGCAAGTTTCTTTTGCACATCGTCGCTTTTTACTTTTGCAGGATCATAAACCAAAGTCAACACTTTAGTTTTTGTGCTCCAGTCTGCTTTAGTTACGCCATCAACTTTGGCAGCTTTTTCGATGCGGGCTTTGCACGATTCACAATTGCCCGATACTTTGATAGATTCTGTTTTGTTTGCAGCAAATGCAACTGTAGAAATAGTAAGTGCCGCAATGGCTATGAAGAATTTTAATGTTTTCATTTTGATGTAATTAGGAGGCCCCTAATCCGTCAGCTGACGGACTTGAAGACCATATTTGTAAAAAATAGATGAGGTAAATAAATGACATATTTACTTATTAATAATCTAATCAATAAAGCAACTGCGTCTTAAAGTCCCCCTTCGGGGGATTTAGGGGGCTGGTATCAAATACGGAATACACAAATGTCGGGGAGGCTTACAGCACTGGCAATATAGTTACCCGGTGGCTGGACATTTGCGTTTGTTGCAGAATTCGTATGAAGAAATTGAATTCCAATCGTTCTGGGAATATCAAACACCTGCAACAATAGATTGGCAGTATGGTTGATTTGTAAGGTTGATGGGCTGTAGTTGTTGTCAACCGCGTAAAAAGACATTTCGTCTTTGCAGCAACTTTCGTTACTAATCGTTTTGCCTGTAGGGCTTGTTTGCTCAGCTTCACACATTCCGCAAGCAGCTTTCTCGTGTGTAAACGATACTTTTACAGCCGAAACTTCTCCACCACAATAATGTGTAGCTAACGAAAGATGCATCCCCGAAAGGAGTATCAATGCCGCAAAAAATATGGAGAATAGTTTTTTCATTTGTTACTGAAACAAACTTATGCGTAAAAAGTTTTGGCAAAAGTAGAATAAAATGTAATCAATACAACTTTATTTCGGGTTAAAGTTTCGTAATTGGGTGAAATTGATGGAAAAATGATAGTTATTAAAGTACTTTGGTAATTAAACCATTTCTGAATTATGAAAAATCACCGGTATATAGTTTTTCAACCGGAAAAATTAAATCCCAATTTTTACCCCAAACAATGTTACCGTGGTCAATATAGAATTTTTTAAAGTTCGACGGTTTAAGGTATTTATTGTATTGAGGGTGTGGATGGTTATGCAGAAAAGGACTAAAGTCAACTTTTCGCACCGTTCCATCATTAAATCTAAGTTCCACCGATAGGTCAGAAACATAAACTGCTTGCTGAATAAATAGTTGACGTGCCATGATAAATTTAGATTTTCTTTTTAATGTTTGTGCATCTAATTTGTTTTTTCAGAACAAAGAAATTAATCCATTTTTCAATGATATTGGTTTCGTATTTACGGATAAATTCTTCTGCTGTTCTTGCATCTTTCTCCCGAAGTAAATCAACGCCTTTTTTAGCTCTGCGACGAATCTCTTTGAGTTCACCGTTTTCCATTATCAATTCAAATATTGTTTCACAATCTCCTAAAGCTACATGAACATGTATTGGCTCATGCTCATTAGAGAAAAAGTAGAATATTAATCCGAAGTATTCAAATATTTTGGGCATAAAGCAATTTACTTCTGTTGAAATGACAATACAAAGATAGATGTTTTTGAAATATAAACAAAAATCACGTTGAAACTCTTTTGAATAAGAAATCGGCTGAAATCCTTCGTGGAATTTCAGCCGATTGTGTGTTTTGTGTTGGCACACATTGCAAATGTGCGCCAGCGTGTGTTTTCAGCAATCCACACCTTCAAGGTAAAGGGTGTCAGGACAAAGGTCAAGTCCATTTGCCCATTGAATACTACCTAAAAAAGGTTTTACAGAATTAAACAGACTTACATCCTTCAATTCCTTAAAATCACCAATTCCGAGATATGGTTTTACATCAAAACTTTTCTTTTCACCATTATTGAAGGTTATCAATAATTTAAATTCTTGTTCTGCCTGAACATGTTTAATCCTTGGATTCATGTATTTATTATTTTAAAGGATCAATTTTAAATTTACCATGAAGCGGGTACCAGCGAGCGGGTTACTGTAGAGAAGATTTATTAAATATTTCTATAATCAAATTTTTATTATTTTCTTCGTCACAAAACCTAACCTTGAATACATGTACAGTATGTAGATTCCAGACTTTAAGTCAGAAGTATTTATATTTGAATTATTTGATTCCATGAACACTTCTTTTATTTTACGACCTTCAATATCTTTAACTATTAAATTCAAAGGAAATATTGAATTGTCATCAGTTTCAAGCTTAAAGTTATCTGATACAGGGTTTGGATAAATACAAATAGATTGGTCAAGCTTGTTAACTTGTGGAACAGCGGCAATAATTGATTTAATTCTTTCTCCGTTAAACAATATAATGGCAGAATCTTTCGCATAATGAGGAATATTGATTTCAAAATAATACGCACAACCACAAGTGGCTAATGGTCCGACTTCCCAAGATTTAATCACTATTGTGTCCCCCTTGTATCGAATTGTTGCAGTTTTTGTCGTTCCGCAATTTCCAGAATATATTCCACGTATTTTCAGAGTATCATTTAATATCTCGTATTTTTTTCCAAAGTCGTATGGAACGGGAAAAACATTAATGCTCTCATAACAAGCTGATTTAAGAAATTTGAACTCATCTCGTTGAGCTGTATCTTTAACGATAACTATTGCTGAAGCACTCGTTTCACAATTATTTAATTTACCTACAAGTTGAATATTATAGGTTCCGGAAGTCTTAAATTCGTAAATAGGATTCTTTTCTTTCAGGTTAATTCCATATCCAAAGTTCCAATAGTATGTCAATGAATCAGCACCTGGTCGCAGATATGATTCATTAAAAAATTGGATAGTAACGGGCGCATAATAAATTGAGTCTGGTTTATTATACCTTATTATTGCTTTAGACAAAGCATTAATATCAATATTCTTAGTAATTGTGTCTCTTTGTCCATCACTCGAAACAGCAATTAAAGTGGTTGTAAAACTTTTACCTTCTAAATAATATCTTTCAGTAGGAACATAACATTCTCTCAAACTAAAATCATCTGCTTTCCAAAAATACTTTACAGCACCAACTGACTTATTCACATATGAAAGTAGAGCATCATAACATCCATATTTAATATTCACATCAAAATCTGCCTTTGGTTTTTGTCCATAAACACACATTCCAATCAAAATTGAAAATGTAAATAGTAAAGTAGTTTTTTTCATAATATTGTTTTTTAAAGTTTGAATATGAGTAAATATGTTTTTCTGCTTCAAAATTAATAATTATTTTTGATTTAATCTGATTTATGTAAAACATTTTTTGATAAGCGCAAAAAAAGAGCACGAACTCTCGTCCGCGCTCTCACTAATTTTAGGTTTAATACCAAATGTATTTATATTATGACCCAAAAACTATCAGAAAAAATATATC
>JBAXMR010000169.1:0-6247 GCA_037134195.1 Paludibacter sp.
TCCTGTAAGCCGACTCTGGTGGGTCATATCCACCATCTTATTAGCAGTTACGAAATGATAAATCATTTCTCACAGCACACCACGCGGCAGCAGGGATATTTATTGTTGAATTTTTTCATTTCCCAAAAATAAATTGTTTTAGCTATTTCAAAAAATTTACTCCATTGGCGCAGGTCTGCAACTACGAGTGTTCGGACGATACCGCTAAGTCCTGAGATACTCTTTTTTCCAGATCTTTAAAACTGATTCCCGGATGGTCGGTCACTATACTTTCGGTTAGTCCTGCCATCAACACATAACAATGCTTCATGTACTCAAAAAATGAATGACCCAACGAAATTCCCAGAAGTTGCCAACCCTTTGCATCTAGTTTGTTAAGCGATTCTTCAAAATAACGGAACAACACCTTCAGTATCGAGTTTAAGAACTCTTTTTTGTCGTTATTAATTGCCCGGGTAGATTCTGCTATTTTCATTTCTTCCGGCGACTGAATCTTTGAATCTTCGGGTTCTTCGAGTGGTGTTGCAAAAAATGTAACCAGATCTCGAAATTGTTCTTCATTTTCAATATAGGGAGTATTATTGTTTTCCAAATCAATCAGAAAACTATTTACATTATTCACTATACTGTATGCCAGTTGGTCACATACCTGCGATACCAATTCTCCCAAATGTGGAATACTGTTATCTTTAAACTCCGGATATGTTGATAACATATGTTCTTTAAGCGTTATCTCTAAATCATCGTAAGCCGGCAAAATAACATATAAACCTTTGTGTGCTTTCTCTAAATTCCGTTTTATTTGGTCGCGTATATCTTGCGGAACATCGTCTTCCAACTGACTATATAAATACTTTATCTCCAGGTACGCTTTTTCCTGTTCTGTTTTGTTTTTTTGCATGATATTCTCCTTCTTTCTGCCAATACAAAGCTTCTTTTTGTATCAAACACCTTAATTTCATTCTTTACTTTTTTTCCATGTTTTTCGCTATACAATCGGGTGGGAGCAGAGAGGATTTTTAGCGTTACAAACGCTCAACTATTAACCCCTCGTTGCAAAAGAGGGGGAGACTCGACCGGTCTAAGGTCTCCTGACTATCAATATTCTTATTTTGTTTTTCTGCTAAATACTTCAGCTTCTACTTTCATACAAACATTTCTTCCATTGCACTATTACTTTCTGCAAAGAACCTTTTCAGTATCTGGTCATCTTTTCTTTCAGTCGGATCTACCGGTTTTATTTCTGTCAGATGCCACATATTTGCGTTGTGTAAGGCCTGTTTTAGTTTAGGGAGAGCTTCAAAATCGGTTTTAATATAGAAACTGAGTTTATCCAGCCCTATATATTTCGAATCATCAATCTTAATGCCCAGTTCTTTGTACAAAACGGATCCTTCGGGTGTAATGGGCGACGACAACGGAAGAAAACTCAATAACAAAATGGCTCCATCCTGAGTCAGAAAAGGAAAATACCCCACAGCCTTTCCCGACAAGTCAATTGCACGTATCATTCGTTGCCCGTTGGTTGCTGTAATAAACTTTGGCAACATAAATGATAAACTAAAGACAGTATTTACATATATGTTATCCACACAGTCTAATCGCTGACGAATGCGATGCAAAGCATGATTCTGGACATATACCGGAAGTTTGACAATTGTATCCATCTCCTTTATTCTTTTTATGGCAGTATCGATATCATCTTCTTCAATTACAACGGCCGGTATTTCTGTTTTTTCAGGATTTGGATCATTCACATCCGAAACCAGATTGTAATGCCAAAGCTGGTACGACGAATGTTTTTCTCCTTTCACCTTAAAATATCTTTTTTCGGGTTCGAACGACGAAACTTTTATCAGATTAAGCACCCGGCATTTCAGGTAATCAATTTCCCCTTTTTCTTCACTGGTATAAAACCGGTAATTAAGCATACTCACATACATCAAAATATGCCGCATTATTTCGTTTGTTCGTACAAAAAAGTGATCTTTTTCATTGTCATCTACAAACTTTATCAGCGGCTCTTTTATTTTATCCAACCGGGCGTGTTGATCATCAGATAGTATTTTTTCCCGACCATCGTGATTCCTGATTGCAAAAATAAAAGACATTCCATACGTTACATAATCCAGAAAGCTAACATTGAATTTAGGGTCGCCATAATAGGTTTTTTTTTCATAAATACCCATCACGGAATTAAAGAACCGAATATATGCTCGTGGGACTTTACTATCCTTTTCAGCCACAACATGATAAGGCGTTAATTTTGTTATCATCATCTGTTGCTTTGTCCGCTTGGTCAAAACATCAAATTCAACAGGATCAATTCCGGCCATCAACATTAATTTATGTGCTACCCGTACATACTCTTCATAATAATGCTTGGATGTACCCAGATACGACTTTGGCGGTTTCCTTGAAGGTACATTCTTTTTCCGTTTCTTCGATTGACTCATAGTTGTGTAATTCTTTTCCTCCCCATTCAACGTAGTCTCCCCACTACGCTATGCTAAACTTATAATTGTATATATTTCAATATGCAAGGCCAGAGCCTTGCTTCTAACTTGACGTAGTCTGGAGACTACGACAAACAACACGCTACGTTCAACAGGGGGGAGCTCCAGCTTTCCACATTTTGTTTTAATATGGAAAGCTGGAGCTTTCCTTCCTACCCGACGAAGCGAAAGACGCTTCGCCGAACAACAGCCGCCAACCCCCGTTCCCCGTAGCGTAACTCTACGTTGTTTAAGTTCGGCGTAGGCTCCAGCCTACTTCGCAGCTAGAAGGAAAGCTCCAGCTTTCCACATTTAAATATAATATGGAAAGCTGGAGCTTTCCTTCCCACCCGACGGTTCAACCGACGCTTCCTTGCTGGGTCGTGCCGACCGCAGGAAGCCTAAGTATTATATGCCGTTTTTCTTCTTAAGTCGTAGTTGTTTCAATTATTTCGTCGTCTTCAATAATTTCTGCTTCCATTGTCCTATCAACTTCTTGTACAATAATTCGCTTTTTAATCTCATGGCTCAATGCTTTTGCTCTATTATTTAGGAAAGCGTCATAGTTATTGTCCCATATGCCAAAAGTGTCAAGATCATTGATTAAATGAGTTTTCATAGTCAACGCTAAATCAGGATTTTGTTTGTTAAACTTCTTCATGTAGCTTGAGGGAGCTTTGGCAGCGATTTCTCTTTTATTTAGATAGTCATCTACTATTGTAATGTTTAGGATATGATTTATCCAAAAGTTTTTGTATTCCCAATCAATATGTTTCTCTAAATAAGCCTTTGGGAAGAAATGGTGGTAATTTTTACTATTTGCTATTTTAAGCCAACCATTATTAATGTGAACTATTGAACCGTCAATAAATGACTTTGGTTGGTGATAAGCATAAATTGAAAGCAATGATTTGATATAACTTCTACCCGCACTAAACCAGCCGTTTGATTTTATAAATTCAGCAGAAGTATCAATTGCCCAATCGTATCTGGGAAGTTCGGATTTCAAAATAGTATCAATTCTCTTTATATCTTGAAAAAGTTTACTTTCCACCCCAGATGAATATCTTGTACCGAGCGATACACGCCAAAAAAAGTCTTGTAAATATTTTTGTTTGTCTCCAGTAGGCTTGTCATTGTGATGGTAGAAAAAGTAAGCAAATGGAACAACTAAAGTATTGTAAGGTAGTAATTGTGAAACAGGAATACGATAATAGCTTCTAAAGTAGTCCACAGTCCTTTCAATTGCATCAACCGCGTCATCCCATATATCAATGAACTTCTTTCTATTCAGTTTTAGAATTGCCTTCTTAGTGCATTCTTTTTCAAGAAGAATTGAAACGGTTTGTAAAACAGTTGCATCAGAAATTGTTTCATATTCTTGTTCAGCCAAATGTTCAATTAGTTCTTTATATTTTTCTGCAAGGTCGAAATTCCTATCCGCATCAAATGTTTTTGCAACCATTATTTCAAAAACGGTTAAAGGTTTTCCTCCTTCATTTATTCTTGTAAAAATTTCAGTTGCAATGTCTAAGGCAGCATCTCTGATCAAGATAATTGAGTAATTATAAGCTTCTATTCTTGTTTTATAGTCTTGAAGTTTTGTATGATATTTTTCATCGAATTTGAAGAGTAAAGTTAGTGGCCCATAAATTAAGTCTGTAAGCCTTATAAGAGAACTTTCATTAAACCCTTCTTTATTGATTATTACTATCTCTTCGTCCTCCGCAGCATCTAGGTTAATATACATTTCATCATAATTCTCGATTTTACCTGCTACTCTTTCAATTTTTAAGCCTTTTAAAGTTGCAAATAAACTTGTAAGTCTCTGCTGTCCGTCTAACACAAAGTCTGTAAAGTCACCTTCGTTGGGTTCAGGCAATTTTGCATCACCTAAGTTTCTCACTGACCTTAAACGTTCCTTGGTCTTCCAAAAAATAAATGTTCCGATTGGATAACCTTTAATGATACTGTCCATAAGTTTGGATGACTTATTGATGTCCCAAACAAATTCTCTTTGGAATTGCGGAATCTTGATTTGTCCTCTTTCTATGTCAGAAATAAGTCCAGTAAATGTTCTGCTAATAGGCTCAGGTAATTTCATATTCTATATTAATTTATGTGGTGTCTTAAAATGGCATATAACATTTAGTTTACGAACCCTCAAATTTACAACTTTCGTAAATAAATTACTTATAACTATCGTAAACTAATTTCTTTAAAATATTAATCTCTTGATAAATAAGGTATTGTATATAACTAATAATTATATTTACGAATTAGGAAAAAAAGATTTTATAAGCAATATTTCACCGCACATACCCACCTCCTCGTGGAATATGTGCAATGAAATCTTTTTCCCCTTTAGGCTTCGGCGTGAGCTCAGTCGAACGGGGTTAGGGTTTTACCCCTTCACCATCTTCACATCCAAACTATACGGTTCGTCACCCGTGAGGGTAATTGTAAGTGTTTGCGTCACGTAGCCCAGTTTGGTTACGATTACGGTGTATATTCCGGGAGTAATGGTTTTTTGTTGGAAGCCACCTTTGTCGGCAGTTTGTTTTACTATGGGGTCGGATGTACTATCCGTTAGGGTCAGCGTGGCTGTGGCGTTTGGTATGCCTGCGCCGGTTATGGCATCGGTTACATGTCCGTTAAGCTGGTTGCTATCAACGCGATAATCCAGTTTCCGTTTCACCCAGTACAATTGATATACTTCCTTTTCCGAATTGCGTATCAGTTCCACTTCATCGTCAAGTTTCAATATAATTGCATCCCCATGCTTGTAGTCGTCGCTCAAATTGCCCGATAAATTCTTGTATTTACCTTTTTCGTTCGACAATTGGGGGTTGGTAACTTCAAACTTGCTGATTACATCGAGCAATGACGCTTGAGTTTCTGCCGTTAATTCATATTTTGTCAGGTCAGTCAACGATTCACTAATATAACCGTACAGCGATTTCGCAAATACTATCGCATCAATTTCTTTCATTTTCGATAACTTGGTATCGCTCAACATACAAAACGTAATCAGGGGCTTGTTATCCTTGTAGTTGGCATAAGTTTTCAATTTTATGGCATCCTCCTGTATGCGTTCTTTGAACTGTGTACTCAACTGTTTTTGTTGATCTTTGATTTTACCCGTGCCTTCATTTTTCAGTTGAGTGATAGTCATAATGCTCTGAATTACATCGTCTAATGCCTTCAGATATTCTTCACCGTTAGGTAACTTGGCCAAAATAGCCGGTTCCGATCTCAAAAGTACCCGTATAACTAAGTACATTTTAAGTTTTTGTTCTTGCAAACTTGTCATGTTTTTTAAAATTTAAATTAGTATTTATTTCTACTTTGACACATTAATTATATGTCGTCCCTACGGGACTTTAAGGGTTATTTATATTCATGCTTTTACCATATTTTCGTGACTACGTCACTTTTTTTAACCTCGTAGAGCTGTAATTATGGTAAAAACATAAACAAGTCCTATATACAAAGTCCCGTAGGGACGAAATTAATTTTAAAATTTCTAATGTGTCAAAGTAGATTTATGTAGATTAATTAGAAAAATTCTATTTTTGTTGTTTCAGATTCCATTAAAGCATCCTGTGATTTCATTTAAGCACTTTCAGATTTCATTAAACTATCCTGAGTTTTCATTAAAGCACTTTCAGATTTCATTAAACTATCTTGAGATTTCATTAAAGCACTTTCAGATTTCATTAAACTATCCTGAGATTTCATTAAAGCACTTT
>JBAXMR010000170.1:0-6139 GCA_037134195.1 Paludibacter sp.
AAAGATAGCTATTATTTTTTAATTGTACAATTTATTATTTCACAAAGCCTTAGTAGAAAATTAAACAAGCAAAAATACCCTTATTCTCTTATTTGTATCTTGCTTAAATTTGAAATTCCTTATCTAAACGACATTGAATTATAATGAGAAATTAGGTTTTTATCTTTGCACACAGAAATGAAAATTATGCTGAAAAACATTATCGGACATATTTTAATTTTACTGCTTGTTGTTCAGACGCTGAATCTGAGCATTAATTCAATTGATTTCTATAAACCCATAGAGATTTCAAATTCTACTGATAATCAGGATTATGTTGATTCTATGATTGAGTTTGTAGTTGAAAATATGTTAGGTTTTTCGAAAGATACTTTTCATGATAAAGCAAATACTGATAATTACTCACGGCAACAGCAAAACCTGATTCATTTGGATTTAAAATGGCTACCAAATTCGCAATCTTATGTCAATAACCAGGAAATTTCAATTTTGATTATTAGTATTATTCCTCAAAGTGACAGACTGATTAGCCTGTATTTCAAAGAAGTTCCTGCAAAACCACCGCAGATTCAACTGAGCTGATTCTATTTCATAGAATCTTTTTCATAACATTTCCAACATTTACTTTTTAATACTTCGGATGACCGATCATTTATATCCGGTGATGTGAAGCCCGGTGATAAGCTTATTGCTTCGCAGACTATTTTGATTTATGATGCTTTAAATAATTAATATCATACTATCAGGCTGAAAATGAATATGATATTTGAAGGGTCAATAGCATTTTCAATTCAATATTACTCTTAGTAGAAGTAATTGGAAAAGATTTCTTCCCTTATTATCAATAAAATGCTTGTTTTTATTAGTTCAAAACAATTTAAATATTGCTTTCCCTACACTCGTTCCACTTTGACTACGTAGATTTTCAATTCTTGCTAGTCCAAGCTGCATAGTAGAGCAGCAAATTCCAGTGGCTGTGAGCAACCTTTATACATTAAAGAGTATATTCGTGAGGTCGGGTAGGGTATGAAGTGACAGTTTTAGGAGTATATTCTCTTCAATTCCGCACCTTTAAAATAGTGCAACAAAATCTCATAATATTTATATCCTTTTTCGCCCATCACGGCAGCACCAATCTGGCAAAGCCCTACTCCATGCCCCCATCCGGCTCCTGTTAGTGTAAAGTGTTGCGGGATTCCGTTGATAATGTCTGCTTTATCCACCACAAAAGTCGAACTGTAGAGATGTGAATTTGATAACCATTTCCGGATTTCCAACTCTTTGCCCACCATCACCGATTGTTTAGTCCCGATAATTTTCAGTACGATAATTCTACCTGATTCTCCACGTTTAACCGGTATCAAATCCATAATTTCACCAAAGTCAATGCCGGAGCGAAGGGAGATTATTTCGGCAAGTTCTGCTTGTGTGTATTCTATCTTCCAACGGTAAAAGTCGGTGGTTTCCTGATCGTAATTATTCAGTACCTGCGACAAAATTTTTTTATCTGTAGTATTACAGAATGCTTCAGGACTTTTACGAATCCATTTTTCAGCATTAGTTTCTATAGTCAAATCCAGTTCAAAACCCTTGGGTTTATTGGGGTTGTCAATAACTTTTGTGAGGTAGGGGTGATGTTCGTGCGCCCAGCAATTTTCAAAAGTCTCAGTAACTCCACCACACGATTTACTGAAACGGGCATCGCAGATTTTATCATCATACATCAATACTTCGCCACGAGTTGCTACCATGGCTTTTTCAACCGCTGCGGTAGTGGCACGGGTAATGCCTTGATAACGCTGGCAATGGTCATCGGCACAAACATCAAAATGAGTGTGGGCATCGCGTTCGTACCACTTCGTGTAGTTGATAGTTGATAGTTCAGTGTTTATAGTTCTTGTCTCAGAAAGTTGTCTTTGTTCTTTATTCTTTGTTCTTTGTTCTTGCAACGGGCATAACAACCAACTCCTCGAAATCACGGCATGTGCTTTTAAAAATTCATCGGAGGCTGTGGCACTCATTTCGCTGGAAATAACACTGGTGAGATAATCTTCCACCTTAATCCGATTTATTGCTGTAAGAGATGCAAAATATTGCGTCTCTACATCCACAATGATTTTTAATGCGCCTCGGAATCGTTGGTTTTCTTTGCGCTCCCAATGAAATCCAATGCCGATTACCACATCAATCAAATCGAATGACGCATCTTCAGTGGTTGGTTCAATGATAAGTTCATCGAAAAGCTGATTATGAAACCGCACTTTCCCATTCTGAATTGCAGCATGTTGATTGCCTGAGAAAACTTTTCCAACCTGCGTGCTGAAACTGCCATTCAATACAAATTTGATTTCGGGTGCAGTGAGAATGCCGACTTGTATGGTTGGTTCAACGTTTCTAAATGTCATTTCCCTACAATATTTTTATAAACCGAAAGTTCTATATTAAGATGCTCAAGTTCTTTTTCCAACGCCAGTAGTTTTTCGTCTTTTGGCGGTTCGGGGATTTCAATAGGAATTTTAGCACATAAATCAGCAATAAAATTATGGTTCAATGCCAAGCTTATGCTCCACAATATTCTGAATTGTAACGATTCGCTTTCAAGATATTTCATTACAGTACTTGGTGCAACGCCTAATTGACGACCCAATTCCGAGCGATTGATATTGTGTTTTGCAAAATAATCAGCCAGCATTTTGCCATTGTGCTGATAAACTGTTGACGATTGTTTTAGATATTTATTTGTTTTAGCGGCCATAATTTATGTAATTTTCAGCAAAAATACAAATTAATTTAGATTCATACTACTAATATTTACCTTTATAGTAATTAAGTTAGCATTTAAGTATAAATTAGTAGCTATAAAACTAAAATATATAAGCTAATTAGTAAAATAATTGATTTAATAGGTAAAATGAATTAGTTAATAGCTAAAATAATTGAGCTAATAGGTAAAACTATTGAGTTAATTGCTAAAAATAATTAGTAAAACACTAAAAATGCCAAAACTAACTTATCTGACTCAAGATATTTACTACATCGCTTTTGCTTATTCGCTCAAAATGGCTCTCTACCGGGGTGATAAAAATGCCGCATATTTCCACGGTGGCAGGGCTTACAAGCAGTTGGTTATCTCCTTCGGCAGTATATTGCCATGGACGGAAGGCTTTGCGGGGAAGTACGAAAACGAACCATTTGCCCGACTCATACGTGCAAACAATATTCATTAGCGGCTCTGTTCCCTCTCCTTTGGAGAGGGTTAGGGAGAGGTCATCAAAAGAATCTACCGCACTTTCTTTATCGGATGATTCAATGCAATACACTGTTCGCAGGTAGTTTTTTAGTTGGAAAAGCTGCATTTTTTCGGTCGAAACCAGCAAATCGGTATGTGTATCTTTCAATCGGTGATAGTCGTTCACCAATGGCAAAAAGTCCTTCGTGCCTGCCTGAAAGTGTGCATGGTCGGGGGCTGAAGCACCGCATTGTGGTCCATTATAAAAAATCAGATAGTTATTCATCGCCTTTGCCAACACCAGCATATCCTTGAAAAATGGTTTGATTTGCTGCTTTACATGTTCACGGTGCGGAATGGTGAAATGCTCCGGGAAAATAGGGAAGGGGTTGACCAGAATCTCGTAATCGCCAAATTGAATCGCCTTTTGTTCTTTCGGACGATTAGCTGCACACAAAAAACACGGACGTTCGGCAATGGTCTTTGCATCCACCTTAGCTCCCGATGATACGATGCGGGCAGGATTAAATTGTACTTTCACCTCATAATCTCCAAAATCGAACGATTTGGTTTGAACGGCTTTTAATCCCTCATAGTTATTTCGGGCAAGCTCCCAATTGCTAACCTGCTCGAAAAAAAAATCACGTAAACCTAAAGGGTTGTCGAGGTTTGTGTAATTTTCAGTGTTTTCTTTATCTTTCATATAGTTAAGCATATACAAGTAGGACTAATTTATTTGCCCTAAGGTGTTCGGGATTATTTCTTATGACTTTTAATCGAATACGTCACCACACCCCAAATACAGAAATTATTTTCTTCGGTTACTTTTATAGGTTTGAATTTCGGGTTTGCAGGAACAAGATAAACTGCATCTGGTTCAATTTTTATGTATTTCAGCGTGAATTCACCATCGATATAGCAAACAGCAGTGTCGCCATCCTGTGGTACAATCGACTTATCTATCACCAGAATATCACCATCCACAATGCCTGCATCCTGCATCGAAGCACCTTTTACCCGTCCATAAAATGTACTCGACGGATTGGCTATAAGCTCTTTGTTCAGGTCAATCTTCAGGTCGATATAATCCTGAGCCGGACTGGGAAACCCTGCTGCTATTCCCCCATCAACCAACGGTAATTCCAACACAGTTTCGGTGTTTGCCGAATAAAAATCGAGGGTTGATGAACTTGCTATTTTATTGATTTTTTGCATGGTGTTGTTTCATTGAAAAACTTCTTATCTTTTGAAGTTCTAAGTAGTGGGAAATAAATAATGATATATTATTCACTTTAAAAAATAAAAAGAATAGAACGCGGATTTTCACTGATATAGCGGATTTTAAAACGGATTTTAACCCCGATAAATCGGGATGATTTTCATGTATTTACAATCTTATCAGTCATGCTTGTATGACTAAAATCAGTTTAAAATCAGTATAATTATTATCCGTAAATATCAGCTATATCAGCGAAAATCCGCGTTCCATTTATTTGATAAAATTATGTCAATTACTTATATCACAAAGTAACACATTTTATACGGAAAAACAGGAAAGAGTTATCTTAAAACTTAGCCGGATTCTTTTTTTACGATCCCTAAGCTCAGAGCTACAACCACCAACCATTTTGGTGGAAGCTTGAACCTTTTTGGTTCAAGGTTGACCCTTTTTGGTTCAGGTTTGAAGCTTCGAGGGTGTAAGTTGACTCTCTAAGGTTAAGGTTCTGACCTCAGAGCATAGAAGCTGAAGCAAAATGCCTGAAGCTTGATGCTGGAAGGTAGGAACTTCCACCAACCGAGCGGACTTCACCCACCCAAGCACCGAAATAAACATCTTAAAGTACAAACCGGGAGAAGAAAAATATTATTGATACCATATTTTGGTAATTTAGTACAATTTATCTAAATTTGCAAGCATATCTTTTCCTTATTTTCCAACGTTTCTTATTAAAACAATACTGCCATGAAAAAACTTATTTTTACTTTATTGCTTTTATTGAGCATAATCTCAATGTATGCAACCGATTTTACTGTGAATGGAATTAATTATTCCACGCTGACATCTTCTACCGTACAGGTTTCAAAAGGTGATTACAATGGCAGTATTACTATTCCTGCCAGTGTAACCTACAACAATGTAAGTTATTCGGTTACTACCATTGGAGATGATTCTTTTATCGATTGTATAGGCTTAACGAGCATTTCAATTCCTTCTTCCGTTACTACCATTGGAAAGTTTGCTTTTGTTGATTGTACAGGTTTAACTGGCATTACTATTCCTTCTTCCGTTACTTCCATTGGAGATTCTGCTTTTGAGTATTGCACGGGGTTGACAAGCATTATTATTCCTTCCTCCGTCACTTTCATTGGAGGTTCTGCTTTTTCAAGTTTCAAAGGTTTAATAAATGTTGATGCTAATAATCCGAATTATGCATCTCAAGATGGCTTGCTCTATAACAAGGCAATGACTACTTTGATTCAATGCCCAATATCAAAAATGGGTAATTTCACTATTCCTTCCTCAGTTACTTCCATTGGAGATGCTGCTTTTACCGATTGTACTGGTTTAACGAGCATTACTATTCCTTATTCCGTTAATTCAATTGGAGAAGCAGCTTTTTCCAGCTGCACGGGGTTAACAAGCATTTATTTTAACGCAATTAATTGCACGAGTATTGCTTCTTTAAATCCTGTTTTTTCCGGTTGTACCAAGCTTGCAACTGTGATTGTTGGTGATAATGTAAAGACTATACCTGCATTTGCATTTTATCGTATGACATATTTAACAAGTATTACAATTCCAACCTCCGTGACTTCAATTGGACAAGCAGCTTTTTTTTGTTGCACGAGTTTAATAAGGCTTTGTGAAATAATAAATTGTACAATTAAAAAATAATAGCTATCTTTGTG
>JBAXMR010000171.1:0-5997 GCA_037134195.1 Paludibacter sp.
TTTGAAGAAAACTTCTGGAAAACTTTTTAGGGTGGCGCATTGTCAAAGTCAGGAGGGTTTCTTTTCAACACATTTTATAGATTACCGTATTGTCATTTCAATTTTTTTCTTTTATTACAACGTTACAAACATTAAACCACCGCCCACTCGTTGAAAACGAGTGGTAGCGTTTCTCGATACAAATTGAATTTTAGTTTTTATTTAAACGCATCCAATGCAGTAGTCGGTCTGCCATTGCCTCCCCAGCAACTCAGAGCATAATAACTCCAGCTTTGGGCACCTTCAGGTTCCCAATAGAATACGCCTAAACCATTGTTGCCGTGTACATCTTTTACTTTTTGCTGAACAGCAAGCAGCATATCATACGTATTTTGAACCTTGTTGTCTTCACCGCCAACTTCCACTACCATTACTTGTTTTCCGTAGCGAGTGGCCATGTCTTTAAGGTTTGTAGCCAGATCGTTGATTGAAAGTGAATAATCGGGATGTGTATCACTGAGCCAGTAAGGATAATACGACAAGCCAATTACATCGTATTTAGTACCATTTGCAGTTGCAGCATCAAACCACCACCGGAATCGGGCATTATTATTTCCCTGATCTATATGAAGAATAACTTTTGAAGTGGGACTAACTGCTTTAATGGCTTCATATCCTTTGTTGATGAGTTTGGCTAGCTGAGGCCAGTTATTGGTGCTTCCTTCGGGCAAAACCATTCCGCCCGGAGTTTCGTTACCCACCTGAACCCATTCTGGGGTAACTCCGGCAGTTTTCAAAGCAGTCATAACTCCGAAAGTATAATCGTAAAGTGCTTGTTGCAATTGGACGAAAGCGAGGCCTTCCCAAGCTTTGGGTTTAACCTGTTTGGATGGGTCAGCCCACGAATCGCTGTAATGGAAATCAATCATCACCCGCATTCCCCATAGTTTGGCACGAACTGCCATAGCCACTGTTTCTTCTTTGCTGCAATGACCTGCAGCTCGGTCATTCGACGGATTTACCCATGTACGCAGTCGTATTGAGTTGATGCCATGGTCTTTCAGAATTTTGAAACAATCTTCAGCAACACCACTATCGTTGTAAAAGGTATAACCGGTAGCCTCCATTTGTGGCAGCCAGCTAATGTCTGCACCTTTTGCGAAAGTAGTTGTATCAGTTGGAGTTATTACAACAGGAAGATTAATTAAGGGCGGTTCCGCTTTACAACCCGAAGTCAGGTTTAAAAAACTAAAAGTTACTATTAAAATAATTGAATTGAGGTGATTTGCTTTCATATATATTGATATTAAAGTTTACAAAAATACAGAATATGCATTTACAAAGAAATAAGGGGTAAATCAGACGGTTTATATTTTCTACTAAAGGGTTCAGAATCAATATAGACAATATCTGTTTCTGATTAGTTTTCAATCGGTTATAGCAGCATCGTTTCTATTTAAAAGCCCGAATCCATATAAAGACGATTACCAAAATGGGAAATATTCAGGCACGTTCTTCAAAAGATTTTACAAATTCCAATTCTATTATTGTGTCTGGGTTTTTGGGGTACAAACTTCATATATCCGACTGGCTGATCCTGAGTCGCCCTTTGATTCCTATATTCAAAAATGGTGCTATGCTGAAAACACAACGTGGTGACAAAAAGAAATGCTATCGTAAATACAAACTAGCGGCAAACTAGCGTAAAATCTTATAAGTTGTTTGAACGGATTTTTGTTGAACCTGCAGTAAGTACATTCCTTTTCGGGTAATTGGCAGTTGAACTTCGGGTGAAGATGAACGGGTACTGAAAATTTTCTTGCCTGTTGCATCCAAGACAAATATTTCCGAGCCTTCAGAGACATTTTGAAGCAAAATTCCCTCTGTTGATACTGAAAATTTTAAACTGCTGTTATTAGGCAGATTAACTCCGGTATTTACTGAAGTTTGTACAGAAATCTGATTAGAAACCGAACCACCATTTCCTATGGGTGTAATGGTGTAATAGTAGTTGTGATTACTAAAAAGCCCTGTAACAGTATAACTGAATACATTACCTACCGATTTTGGATAGCCCGAAACGGAAACCTGAGAGTAAACCGGCACATTCGAAACTAATTTCACATAATCAACATAAACACGTTTCCCTGCAACAGTATAAATAGAAATACTTGAAGCGGCAGTTGATACAGGCAAATTGACTGTAAAATCTTTATTGGCAACAGCTGTTGTCCAGGTAGTGAGGGTCTGACCATCCAATGCAGCAATAAGCGGTGCTCCATTATCTGTTCCATATTGTTTTGCTCTTACTGTAAGTGTGGCGGTAGCTGTGGAAAGATTTAATGCAGGGAGTGTTAGTTTTCCGTAAAGATCGGCAGTACCCAATTTTTCAGTTCCTGTAGTATTAATCACATAACCATCCTTTGTCCATGTATTTGGAAGTGCCAGCAGAAAGTCTTCTTCAATAAGAGTTGTGGGCGTAGTACCTGTATTTTCAATACTATACACATTTAAACTATAACTTGTTGCTCCTGAAGATGGTGTCCACACAGCAGTAAAACCACTATTAGTTGTATTTGAAGCTGCCAGTGCTGCAAATTCGTCGGTTGTATTGGTTTTTAATCTAAGATTCATTGTTGTAATACCTCCTCCCGAAATTGTCAGAAGTGCTGATAGATTTCCTATTGTAGACGTTAGAAAATGAATCTTAATGGTTGTTCCTACTTCAGCCTCAGCTTTGGTAATAGTAGTTTTATTCAACGAAAAACTGGAAACATTCGTACCTCCAATGGATAGAGTTAGGTTTCCGGTCAGATTCATGGCTTTCAGACTTATAGTTGTATCTTTAGCCTGTTGATAATAGGTATTTCCCAAATTAATTGTGTCATTGTCATTAGGGTAGTTTAAATAGGGAAAAACAATGCTTCCATCAAGTCGGTAAGGCACTGTGGTAAGGTTTCCCCAAATATATTCAACGAGTTGGGGATAGTCGACAAAAGGATTACGATTCTTCTGAATTCCAAATACTGCATCATTTCTGTCAAACTCTTTCACACTGACAGGGTCTTTTCTGTGCCATTGCAACAATAACGCAACTGCACCTGGTTTAAGCACAGGATATTTATTGTTTTGCATCATGTTTTCTGGCTTAGTCAGATCCCATTTGTTCACATAATGTTCGTAAGCAGTTGCCATATAAAAATAAGCCCGTGCAAAATCACCCTTGTATTTATCGGCAGGCTCAAACACAGTACCAACAAAACCATCATAACCTCCCGGACCGACTTTACTTTCTCCATTGTTAGTGGTGGGTGTACCGGTTACTACTCCTAAAGGGTTATCATTTTTTGCCTCATTTGTACTTCCATCTGCCGGAAAAAGATGATTCAAATCTCTTGCAGGACAGTCTGGATGAGTAATATCACAACCCCACCAGCTTTTTGGCACAGAATGTTCAATGTGAATTTTCTGACCAAATCCGGGATAACCTTGTGAAATGTAATCGGTTGGGAAATACCGCAAAGAATCAGAATACATATCAATAACCAGATTAGTTGACAGGTTTCTGTCGGTATAATAAAAGCCCTGCCATGTATTTCCTGCTCCTGAGCCATAACCAAGATAATGAGTTGTGTCCTGACAAATGATTTTGTGCAATTCAGTTTTCAGCACAGCAGCTTTTTTTCCTTCCAGACTACTGTAATAACCTGTAGGCGCAACAGCAAACAGACTGATACAGATCAGTCCGATTAATCCTGAAATATAGAATCTTTTTGTTCTCATTAATTTAATAAACTACTTTAAAGCTACGCCGGGTTTGACCGGTTACAATCTGTAATAAATAAATACCTTTAGAATCAATAGGTAAAATTACTTCTGTCGATTGAGTATTGACTTTCTGTATTACTTTTCCGGTCGAATTTACAACAGAAACGTGACTTTCGACAGGGATATTTCTAACTAACAAGCCATTAGATAAAACACTCCAGCGAATGATATTGTTCTGATTTTCAATTATTCCACTTTTAATTCCAGTGTGAACTTGAATTTGATTGGATATACTTATTGTATTTCCTTCTGGTTGAACACTGTAATAATAGGTTGAATCGGAAGTAAGACCTTCCACTACATAATTCAGTACATTTCCTACCGATTTTGGATATCCTGAAACCGAAATGGGTGTCTGCACCGAACCTTGAGTCTGTACTTTTACATAATCTACATAAACACGGCTACCGGTAACTGCCGATAATGAAATAATAGAAGTTGCAGTAGCTTGAGGAATATTAATAGTAAAATCCTGATTTGTTGCAGCAGTTGTCCATACAGCAAGTGGTTGATTGTCGAGAGTAGCAGTCAACAGAGCACCGTTATCTGAGTTATATTGCTTTGCTCTCACTGTCAGTACTGATCCCGAAGTTGAAAGATTGAGTGCAGGTGTGCTGATTTTCCCTCCACTGCTACCTGATGCCAAACGGATATTGCTTGCCAGGGTATTGTCAGTATAAGGAACACTGGTCCAATCGGTTGGTAATCCGCCTATAAAATCTTCCTCCAACAACGTTTTTGCTTGTGTTGAGCCGCTGCTTTGTAATGAAAAAACATTCAAAGTATAATCGGTTGCATTGGCAGAAATTGTCCAGTTAGCAGTAAATCCGTTGTTCGTAATATTTGAAGCCGGTAAAGCCATAAATTCATCGGATGAAACTGCTTTTAAAGTAACTGAAGTAGTTATAATGCTATCGCCAGAGATACTAAGTTGGGCTGTTTTTGTTCCTACAGATTGCGCTTTGTAATTTATTAGCAGTTTATAACCTGCTTCAGCATCTGTTTTAGCAACAGAACTTGTTTGCAATGAAAAGTCAGCTGCATCCGTGCCACTAAGTGCCAGTGACAAATCACCTTTCAGGTTGGATGCTTTGATATAAACCGTAGCTGTATCGGTTTGTTGGTATACAACTTTGCCGAAATCGACAGTTGTACCGGCTGAAGGTGAAATCAGGTAAGGAATACTTATATTGCCATTAGGTGTAAAAGGAACTGCCATCAGTTTTCCCCATACATATTCAGCCATAAGCGGATAATCGATGTAAGGATTACGATTTCCCTGAATTTTATAAATTTCGTTGTTCCTGTCAATTTCTTTCTGACTAACAGGGTCTTGTGCACACCATTTCAGAAATAAATCCACAGTCCATTGTTCAAATACCGGATAGGTATTATTATCGAGCTGATTTACTGAATTGCCTGTCCATTTTGCTGATAAATCCTCGTAACTTGTTACCATATACATATACGATCTGGCAAAATCACCTTTATACTCATCAGCGGGCTCCCATGCATCAATAGTCCCACCCGGCCGACTACTCGACTTACCAACCTTAATTACGCCATTTGTGTAGGTTGTATTACCATCTACCACGGCAATTGGCCAGCTACCTTTGGATGAATTAGCTGAACTATTTGAAGGATTCAGGTTGAATAAATCATTGTATGTCTGGTTTTTAGTTCCGCCCCACCAACTATTTGCCAGCGAATGTTCAATATTACATCCACTTGCAGCCGAGGTTCCATTAAATGGCACATGATAACTGCTATACATATCCCATACAGTTCCATCTTCAGGACGGATATCGGTTTTTGCAAATGCTGCCCAAGTACTTCCGACTCCACTTCCATAACTTGGTGGTGTTGCTTTCATAACTATCAGGTGTAGAGCAGTTTTTAGTTCAGCCTGTTTTTTACCAATTGCCGAGTCGTAATATCCGGTCGGAATCTGGGCAAAAAAAGAGATAGATTGAAATAGAAATATCGAAATAAATAAAAAATGTTTTCTCATGAAGTTATTTTAAAGATTAGAAAAGAGAATTTGCATTTTTTTAATGCAAATTCTCTGATTTTTAATGTTGTGAAACAAGTTTTTTCTGAAAGTTACCGTTGATTAGTAAAGAATTTTAAAGCTGCTCCTGTTTTCAGCATTGGGACACCCTATGAAAAATTGACAATTTTATAAAGTTC
>JBAXMR010000172.1:0-5989 GCA_037134195.1 Paludibacter sp.
TAAAAAAAATCCAATTACACTAATTGGACTATTTTATAAATACATTTGGTATAACATATAAGCTCGCGGACTCTGAATAATAGAATTGTTTCCTAATTCAAGAATAAAGCTTGCATCCTTGCCGTTTGGAATGTCGGTTTTTGTGTAACTTGTGATGTTGATATAAGGTGCATCAAGTGGTGTTGTACCATTTGCCAATTTTACAGTTTTGTTATTTTCTTTATAGAAAAGTGTAGAATCAGCAGATTCGTATGGACAAGATGATTGACCTCCAACCAACTCGAAAATGTAGCTGCTTAATGATTTGTCAGCATAAGCATCTGTATTCGGAAGATCGCTCTCGCTTTTATCAAGAAGTTTATTTTTGTAAACGTTAACAGCAAAACGATTATCTGCATCGGGATCTGATAAAACATAACCACAAGTAGTTGTGTTTTCTTTAGAAGAATTAGTTGATGATTCACTGCCTCCTCCTAATTTGGTTTGTGCATCCACTTGCATACCAATTGAATTTATGGCAAATCCAAAAGTAGTTCCCAAAACCGCCTGAGTTTTATCAGTTCCGCCGGATGTCGTTCCCTTATTGTCGGTATAAGTGTACGATCGAACTATAGATGTACCTGCATCGAAAGAGATGTTTTCTTTTACGTAATTGGAATTTGTAGATGCCGTCTTCTTTTGCTCCTCATTGTTATATATAATATTCTGCCAACCTCTGATTGTATTGGCAATAGTTTCAATAGTATCAGTCAAATTTAAATTTGATGGTCTGATAATAGTATAAGTCTTAGTATCCATACCAAAGTTTTCGTCTGACTGACTTAATGTTGTAAGATAATAATTTACCTTGTTAGTATTTGCCTGAGTCTGATAATTTGATTTTGCAGCATTAAAGTTTGCTTCAGGTACGGTAATGAGCATTTGTTTCAGCATTTGTTTCCATTTAGGAATTTGAGCTGTTGTTATTTCATTTTGGCTGAAGCGGAACTCAGTATCACCACTAATACTTGCAGTACTAACAGTATCTACAGCAAGACCGGTTTTCTGTATATTCAGATCCCTACTCTGACAATAATATACATTTGTAGATGTTCCGATATAAACATCTGCATTTGAGCCGACAAAATCGGGCGAAGCTGATGTTTGAATTCGTTCGGTAGTTTTAATTGTTTTTGTTCCTGTTGACCCTGAGAAATCTGAATATTCTCCTTCAGATCCTATCTTTAGGCTATTCTGATTCTCCATTTCAGTTAAAGCCATAAAACCAAAACCTATGGCAGTAGTTAATTTTGGTCCAATTTTTATGGTGCTGGTAGCGGAAAAGTTTCCATTAAATACGCTTTTATTTACAAACGAATAGGACAGTGTTGTACCCGTTTCCATATAGGCATAACTGTTCGAGCCTGGTGGGTCACGTAATATTACCAACGGCAGAACCGGCCCTTTGGTTACGAAATTAGTTCCTGCTATTGGCTCACATCCTGTTACTATGGCCCGAAAATCACCCATTTCTCTCCAATAAACAGGTGCTGAGCTTCCGTTTTGAATTGAAATGGTTAAGCCTAAACCCGAGTTTACATCCGCCAAATTGGGGAAGCCAGCTTTAAAGATATAATTTCTTTTACCAATTGAATCAAGTTTCATTACATTGCTTACGATGGTGTCGCTTGCATCCGGAACTAGTTTTTTAAACGTTACACCTATTTCATTTTTAATATTTAAGGTAGCTCCTTTAAGTGGAACCTTTGCAAACTGCTTCATTGTAGTCGTATCTAATCCTTCCGGATGTTTGTAGCTTTCATAAGCGTAGATGTTTAATGCATATTCCTTCCCTTGCGCAAAGACAGGTTTCCCGTTAGGGTAATAGGTTGGATTTACACCATACAAATATTTTACTGAACTTGGAGTTGTTCCAGCAATGGTATATAAGCTGCGTACTTCTTCTGCTAATCCGGGCGAAGTAACATGCCATTCTGATTCGCCAAAAGCTATGCTTTGTGTAACAGCATCTCTTACTTCTATGACTGTAGGAGCTTGATATACAAATGATTTTTTTACATTATAGGTGAATGAATCAACTTTGTTGGTTTCAACATTTGTGGCTGTATCAGTTGCAGTTATCAGTTTACTTGTATTAAAAGACTGAATATCGCTTATTATACTCATATCATTACTATAGAGTGAAGAAGTTGAAGTTTTTACACTGTTTATGTCCCACTTTATGGGTGGCAACTTAATCATGTATTCTCCCGTTGTAGCATCTGTAGTAATTTCAACTATGCTGCTGTTAGCTTTGTATTTAGCGACACTTCCAAATTTAGAAGCTTCTGTTGCAGTTAATGTTTGAATTTTATCTGCCGAACTATAATTTAATGAATAATCTTTATAAAAAGTCGGCTGCATAATAAGTTGAGCTTTGCCTATATTGGCATGACTGCTGTGATTTTTTTTCTTATCACTGTTTTTAAAACCAATTGGATATGAATTCTCTATTGTACCTCCTACTACACGACCAACTACTGTTACAAGTGTTGTATCGGCAAATTCAATGGTGTTTACCGAATTTTCGCTAAATTCCTGTTTGCCAATTGCAGGCCATCTTCCACTATTTTCAAAAGTGTGATTCGACAATTCAGCACGGATATAATGCTCACCTATAGGCACATCTATCACACATTCACCTGCATCAATTGTTTTGAATTCTCCTGTTCGTGTATTGTCATACGTTAATTGAGAGGCTGTTGTTATTAATTTATTTTCTACAGAACATGGATTTTCATCTACATATAACATTACACCAGGAACAGGATATTTCGTATTGCTGTATTTCACCTTTACCTTAACAGGGAACGATGATTTATCTTCGAAATTTTGTCCATCATGTACCAAACTGGTTGGTGAGATATAACATGACTGTTGTGTTGGATTAAATGTATGGGTACCAAACACTGGTTTTATTGAATAAGTGGATCCATCGCCGCTATATGGTATCCCGTGTATAATATAATTTCCATCCCCATCGGTAACACCTTTTATTGCAAGTTGTTCTGTCTTTGGGATTATCTTTGATGTATAAATAGAATTAAGTATTATGTGGTGTTCATTAAATCTTCCATTTGACTTAGAATAATCAAAAGCATAGGAATTATTACCTTCATCCATTGGCCAGTAACCAATAAGACCGTCCTCATTACCATTCAGGTAGTGATTATAATTACTAGCAATTGAATTTGCATCAATACTATTACTCCATAATCTGACATCATCTATATTACCATTAAAATCTTTACCTTCTAACCATTGATCGTCCGTTGATCTTCCAAGGTAAGATTTTGTTCTTGATGAAATTATTTCTCCAGTACTTGAACTTAGTACTTCATCTACAAACGAACAAATAGTATTGTTATTTATTTTAACAAATGCATCCTTTTTCGGTATACCATTAATATATACTTTTAAACTGTCAGTCTTCCTATCGAGTGTCACTGATAGATGAAAGTAACTACTATCATTTATAATACTACTATCCAATTTACATTTTGTGGTAGGTTTTGTGAGATCAAGATTTTCTCCAATAAATATTTGTATATATCCTTCTCTCAAACCTATTGAATATTCTTTATTAACTTCGATGATTGGAGTATAGTTATTAGGAGTATTAGTCATCTTTATCCATGACTGAAAAGAAAAACCAGTGTTAATACAACCATGTTGTGCTTTAGTCAAACCGATTTGAGCCAATTGATTTTCGTTGTTTGTAAAATGCAGAGATTTATTCAATATATTATTATCTACTGAAGAACTGTTAATATACAATGATACACCTTTAACTGCAGTACCTCCGCCATAAGTAATACGTCCCGTAATTGTGCCCGTTGGCATCCTGTACCCCAGATCTGTTGAAATAGTTGTTCTTGTTTTTCCGTCCAACCCGGTTTTATATGCAATAATTTTATAAAAATATAATATACCTGGTGCAGCAGTATGATCATCCCAAGTATTATAAATCGACTGAGCCGAAAGTTGATTAATAATTTCTGGCGTAGATTGAACATCTTTTCCTAAAGAATCTGTCGTAAAAGATCGATAAATTTCAAATTTATCGCATAAATCCAGGTTGTCAATTTCCCAGGAAAGTTGAATTCGATCACTAACAGTATTCTTAGATGCCTTGAATTTCTTCAGTTTAACTTTATTTACAACCTCAACACTATCAATTTTTGAAAAAATGCTATCAAAAACATTCACCTCAAGCTTATAAATTTGAGTACTGTTATCTATTATATTATTTTTATCTTCATAAGATATAGTTCCATAATGTGATGGAATTATACCTAACAGAGTGAAATTCTTATCTGTAGATACTCTGTGATAAAGTTTGACTGTGTTAATTCCAACCCAATCAGCCGACCATGATGCTTTTACATAAGGCTTAATACTACCAATTGTAGGATAACTTTCCAATTTAAAATCCTCAAATCTTGGTTTATTAGGACTAGTATAAACTGTAACTGTTTTTTTAAACCCTGTAAGTGAATCAGCTATAGTTCCACCTGATGGTACAGTATATATTGTATACGTATAACTTGACCAATTTTTCAGTGTTCCTCCATCACCATAATCCTTAATTTCACGAGAATTAAATGGAACATTCGGAGTTAAAACAGTACTTCCTCTTTTCGCATAATACGAGGAAGTATTCCCGGAAGAATTCCCGACCGTCCAACTTAAGTCAACGAACTGACCACCCACATTATAACTTGGATAAATTGTATTTACAAATTGGATTCCTAGACTTGACACATCAACACTTTCACCTTGATATCTTTTTGTATAGGTGTCTCCGGGTGGGTTTTGAGGAATGTATACTGGTATAACTTTAAATGTGAAAGCTGCATCTATTTTCACATTGAGTGCGGTAAAATCAACCATAGTTGAGTTTGCAGCAACAATAGTAGAGTCAACGATACCATTATATGTAATGATTAATTTTGATATGTTTGTCGAATTACTCCAACTTAACCTAAATTTCTTATCAGATATAGGTTTAACGCTTAATCCAAGATTACTTAGAGGAGGTGTGGGT
Source organism: Paludibacter sp. (assembly GCA_037134195.1). Lineage (GTDB taxonomy): Bacteria > Bacteroidota > Bacteroidia > Bacteroidales > Paludibacteraceae > Paludibacter. The sequence goes on from JBAXMR010000172.1 coordinate 5,087, forward strand.
AATGATATTGTAATATCTTTATATTTTTCTGTATCACCTTTTCCATCCAGATCTAAATCCCATATATACTTCATTTTGATTTTGATGGATTTAGAAATCAAACGTTGGGGGTAATACCATTTGAAATTTGCTTGTGTTATTGTACCTGAAGTTGTATATGTAGGTAACCCCGAAGCAATAAACCCGTTGGTTGCCGAATTTGTTGGTGTAAATGCGTCCAAAGGTAATCCATCATGAACCAAATTCGCATTATCCATGTGTAGTATTTTCGTCTCAGTATTATCGTCTTCAACTATATAAAAGTCGCAATAACGCATACCATCATCCGTTCCTGCAGTTTCCAATACCATCACTTTAAAATCGATATAATTGTATGCATCAACACCTGAACCAAGACTAATGCTTAAATGGGTGGAATTGCTAGTATCAAAAGCTGTATCAGCATATAACCGGGGAGAAATAAAAAAAACAATTAATAAAATAAGAAAGTAGAATTTCTTAAAATCCGAATGGTTTTTCACTTGAATAAATTTTGTAATTCTTTGATTGAATAGCTTCTTCAAAAGCAAAGAATAGAAATTGATTGTTTTCATAATGTATAATGTTAAATGGATTAATTTAGGGGTTGATCAATTTTTATATTTGTGACTTTATGTTAAATTTAATAAGTATTTTTTTATATGCTACCGATTATTTTGTTAATGTATTTCTGACTTGTGAGAAGATTCAGCCATTTATCCGACTTACTTCGTCATCAATCAGTACTGAATTGTCAATCATCCTTCATAGATTTTGATTTCAGCTTTTCAATGTAAAACCTACATAATCCAGCGTTACAAAATTAGCACTAGGCTTTGTGAAATAATAAATTGTACAATTAAAAAATAATAGCTATCTTTGTGA
>JBAXMR010000173.1:0-5936 GCA_037134195.1 Paludibacter sp.
AATCGGTATTTCTAATCCGTTTTTTTTATCCGTTATATCAGTGAATGCCGTCAAGACGGCATGTTCCATCCGCGTTCCATTCTCTTTTCTTTTGTTTCATTTTATTTTTAGATTGGTATTTCCAATCTGCGATGCTATAAACTAAAAAAACCATTTATCGTTTTTTCCACTGAGCATCACGGACATTATAAATCCGTTCGATAATGTCCACTACTTTCAAACCTTCCAACACATTGGTAGTAATGGTACCTTTATCGGTCAGCTTTTCAATCACATTTTCAATCACATAATGGTGGTTCTGTGCAGAACCTTTATATAATCCATAATCATTAGGTGGATTAGATGGTGCTAACTCAGGCATAACATATTCATTTACATGACAATACGCTACTTCATTCATATATTGTCCGGCAACTTTAACTGTACCTTTTGAACCAATTATGGTAATACTGCTTTCAAGGTTTGTGTCCCAAACTGATGTAGAATAGTTCAAACAACCCATACCACCATTCACAAAATCGAAAGTTACCACACCACTATCCTCAAAATCAGTCAGTTCCTTATGACTAAAATCGGCAAAGTTTCCACGTATATTCTGAACATCGCCAAACAACCAATACATAATATCTATGAAATGAGAAAACTGGGTAAACAGCGTTCCACCATCCAACTTCGCATCACCATGCCAGTTCCCTTTTTTATAATAGCGATCGTCACGATTCCAATAGCAATCGAGTTTTACCATATAAATATCACCTAAAGTATCGTTATCAGCCAATTCTTTCAACCAAACCGAAGGTGGTGAATAACGGTTCTGCATTACACAAAATACGTGTTTCGACATTTCAAGTGATTTGAATAAAATCTCTTCAGCATCAATTTTGGTAAGTGCAATTGGTTTTTCAAGCACGACATGTTTTTTAGCTTTCAATGCTTTAATAGCATATTCAGCATGAAAACCATTTGGCGTACAGATATTTACCACATCTATATCCAATCCTGCTGCCAATAAATCATCTATGCTTGTAAAATATGCTTCAGTGATTTCACTTAAACCTACTTTATCTTTAGGTAGCACATCACAAACTGCGATTAATTCCGAATCGGGATTACGTCGTATCATTTCCGCATGTCGTTTTCCAATATGCCCCTGTCCTATTACTGCAAATTTTATCATAATTATCTTATTTTATTCGTATAACTTCATTATTCTCTATACTATACTCCTGTCCAGTTTCTGGACATACAGCCAATTTTTTTTCATCAAAATTTAATTTATGCCCATTTTCACTCACCCATCCAATTTGTTTTGCAGGATTTCCAACAACCAGCGCAAAAGGCTTTACCGGCTTTGTAATCACCGCCCCAGCACCTATTAATGCATATTCACCTATTTCATTTCCACAAACTACAGTGGCGTTAGCACCTATACTTGCACCTTTACGAACAATCGTTTCGGCATATTCGTTTTTGCGGTTTACATGGCTTCGTGGATTAATCACATTGGTAAAGACCATCGACGGTCCAAGGAAAACATCTTCTTCACAAATCACACCTGTATAAACCGACACATTATTCTGAACCTTTACATTTCGTCCCAACTTAACCTGAGGTGAAATTACCACATTCTGACCAATATTACAGCTTTCGCCAATAAAACAACCGGACATAATATGCGAAAAATGCCAAATTTTAGTTCCGTTTCCTATTTCACAACCGGCATCTATTATTGCGGTTTCGTGTGCAAAGTATTCCATTAAAAAGTCTCCTTAATCCCCCACAGGAGGAATATTAATTAGTACATTATTCTACCCAACTCTTAAAGTTCCCCATGGGGATTTAGGGGGCTACAAATTCCAAAACGCTTTTCGTAATATATTCCAACTGTTCTTCTGTGAGTTCAGTATGCATTGGCAAAGACATTACACATTCGCTTAACTTCTCTGCAACAGGAAAATCACCAGCCTTGTAACGTGCGTCTTGATATGCTTTTTGCAAATGAAGGGGTACAGGATAATAAATCATAGCGGGTATTCCTTTGTCAGCTAGATATTTTATTAATCCTACACGATCAACACCGTTTAGTTTCAATGTATATTGATGAAAAACGTGGGTAGAATTGGCAGAACGAGCCGGAGTGATTAATTTATCTGTAGCAGCAAAAGCAGCATCATAATAATCAGCTGCAGCAAGGCGATTTGTACAATAGGTATCGAGATGTTTCAGTTTCACATCCAATATAGCCGCCTGAATACTATCCAAACGCGAGTTAACACCAACTATATCATGATAATAACGCACCACCATACCATGATTTGAAATGGCTCTCATTTTGGCAGCAAGTTCGTCATTATTGGTAAAAATAGCACCACCATCGCCAAAACAACCCAGATTTTTAGAAGGAAAGAACGATGTGCAACCAATTTCGCTCATGCAACCAGATTGAACCTTACGTCCATCAGAGAAAGTATAAACTGAACCAATGGATTGGCAAGCATCTTCCACCACATATAGATTATATTCTTTAGCAATAGATAGAATAGCTTCCATATCAGCATTCTGTCCAAACAAATGAACCGGAACAATGGCTTTGGTTTTAGGAGTAATGGCTTTTTTGAGTGAATCAATTGAAATATTGAAAGTATCAAAATCGACATCCACCACAACTGGAATTAAGCCCAGTAAAGCAACCACTTCGGCAGTAGCTATAAATGTGAAAGTAGGTGTAATTATTTCATCACCAGGCTTCAAACCCAATGCCATTAAAGCTATTTGAAGTGCATCAGTTCCGTTTCCTACCGGTATAACATGTTTCACATTGAGGTAAGTTTCAAGATTTTTTTGAAAATCATTTACTTTTCCACCTTTAATAAATGTAGTAGTATCAATTACATCCTGAATTCCGGCATTTACTTCTTCTCGTATCTTTTCATATTGACTTTTAAGGTCAACCATTTGAATATTTTTCATCGGTATTATTTCTGTTCTAAAATATATTCCACTTCAAGAGGTGAAATTCTAATGTTACTGATATAAGTTGATTGATTATTTATTTTCAAAAAATGCTTATTTGCTTTGTCCGTTTTTAATTCATTATAATCAAGATATACCTGAATATCAGAAGAATTAAACAGTTTGAACTGGCTTAAACCCACGGTATAAGTTACGTTTACAAATGCAGGGAATGTACGGACAGATAAATTAGATGGATTATTAATTACATTAATTGGAATTTGTGCTTTGCCTTCGGTAAACTGTTCAACAAAAATTGTTACTTTGGTATCTTTTGAAGAGTATTGAACCAGTTTTAAAGGAACAAAACTGCATCTAAATGAAATTGTATCATGCATATTTTTTAATACCTTATATTCTGTTCGCACAGTTTTAAGGGTATCCAATATATTTTTAGGGCCAAAAACAGTCACCATATTTGGTTGCAATTTTATACCTGAACTGAACATATATTGATGAGCCAAATCTATTTTACCGACAAATTCGACAGGTAAAGTTTTGTGACTCAACTTTTCGTAACGTATCATTAATGAATCAGGATGTATAACCAAAACTTTAGTAGAAGGTTTGAAATACCTTGACAATCTCGATTTTATTTGTTCTGATGTAATCAGTATCTCTCCTTTTTGATATAAAAACCGACTCAAATCAATAGTCAATGGATTATGTTTGTTATCCGAATATTCAAAGAGGGTAATTCCCTGATCTTTAATATCTACCGAAATTTCTAAAGGAGGATCGTTTGTAAGTGCTAGATTCAGTGGCACTCCAATATATTTAACAGGAATCATTATCGTAGTTTCACGTTCTTTACCTAGCGCGTGAACATACCAGAATGTGGCTGAAATAACAAGAAAAAGCAAAAAGCTTAAAATATCTTTTGATAAAAAGAATGATTTAAGCTTTTGCCAATGATAATCGAAAAATATCTTTCCGTTACTTTCAGTCATTGTCGACTATTTTATTTTGCTTCGGTTAGTGCATCTTCAGCTGTAGCAAAAACCGAGTTCTTATCAACTTTAATCAATACTTTATCAGCTATTTCAACAGTTACAGTTGTATCTTTAATGTCTTTTACTTTACCGTAAATTCCACCCGAAGTGACCACAGAATCACCCTGCTTCATAGCTTCACGTTGTTTTTTTATATCTTTCTGCCGTTTTTGTTGTGGTCGAATCATAAAGAAATAGAATACCACAAATATCAATACCATCATCAAAATACCTGAATATTGACTTGCTCCACCTGCTCCGGGAGCTCCTGCCTGTAATAAAATACTTAATAAGTTCATTTCTTGTTATTTTTTAAATTTATAATGCAAAAATAGTTTTTTATTTTTTATTATCGCTAAACATCACCACTTTAATCAGTTTATTATCCTTCTTAAGTTGTCCTACAATGTTATCGAGTACACCATTTATAAAAGTGCCACTTTTTTCCGTACTGTAGTTTTTAGCAATTTCGATATATTCATTCAGTGTAACATTCACAGGAATGGTAGGAAAGTCAAGAAGTTCTGCCAGAGCAACTTCCATAATGACAATATCCATAAAAGCTATTCGGTCGAGTTCCCAGTTTTTGGTGTTTTTATCAATCATTTCTCGTAGCTCTGAACTTTTTGACAATACAGTACGGATTAGTTTTTTAGCAAATTCAGCATCTTCTTCGTCCTTAAACATAGGCAGAAGTGGTTGATTTTCACCATTTTCCAAATCAAAGCGTTTGATAGTTTTAATAATAAAACTTACCACCATTTCAATATCGTCTGTCCAGTAAATATTCTGATCCTGAATGGAATCGTCCACTTCTTCGCTTTGAAGAATGATTTTTTTGTAAATTTTACGCCATATATCTTTATCTGTTGCAAAATCCACTTTTGTGGAATTCATATATTCAGCGTAAAAATCAGAAGCTATTACCTGGTCATAAACTACTTTAATAATTTCTGAATCGTTTACCCACGATAGTTTCTGATTAGTCAGATAATCATTAAACTGCACATTTTCAGCAAGCTGTGCAACAAATAAATTATTAATAAATCGGGTGTTAGGGTGTAAATCTTCTTCTGTCGGACGAAGTTTGTTTCGCTTAGTTTCAATTCTATCAGTTGCAAACCGTGTAATTTCAACCGATAATTGTAGAAGATGAAAGTACAAATCGTAGGTTTTTTCAATACTGTGAAACAACTCTTTTTCTACAGCAGGAATGGATTTACCTTCGCTTTTGTAATAAGAATACAAAATCTGAATAATCTTAATACGGAGTAATACTCTGTTAATCATAGTGATGCAGAACGCTTTTATTTAATGCAAAATTCAAAATGCAATATTCAAAATTTCGACTGCAAAGATAATATATTGTTTTGTTAATTTGATACTGAATTAAGAATTTTAATTTTAAAATTTACTAAACTAACCACGGAAATCGGAAACAACTTTCATTGAATAGACAATAATCTGCAATTCCATTTACAGCCAAAGTTCTAACTAGTGAGGCATCAGAAAGTAGTTCTTTGGCAAATTCAAGAGTAGTTCCTGTTTTTACACGATCGTCAACCAGTAAAATTCGTTTGCCCTTGAATTCAAAGTCTATCTCAGCCAACAATTTTGGTTTATCGTAAAGTTTATTCTGCATGGCATCCCGTAAGTTGAGTTTAAGTAAATGATACTCACAATCAAGCCGTTGATTAATCATTGCCGCAGGAATTATACCACCGTTCGTAATTGCTACAACCATATCAAATGTTTCGGGTATTTCAATAGCTCTCACACGCTCTATCACTTCAACAAAAGACTTTTCCATTATAAATTTTCATTTATCAAATAATTAACCAATAACCACTTTCTATTGACTATAAACTATTGTCTACAAACTCCTAAGAAACAAATGATGAATAGAACGCTGATTTTCGCGGTTTAAGCTGA
>JBAXMR010000174.1:0-5897 GCA_037134195.1 Paludibacter sp.
AGTGCCACCACCAAAATTTGTTTATTGTCAAAATTGTGTTCATTTCTTTTTGTTTGATTTACGGGTGCAAAGATGATAAATTATTTTTATTTGTGCAAGAAAACAACAATATTTCACATAACAACACTTCCTATTCAGTGATTAATGACGAAATCATTATTTTTTCTACAAGTACTGTTTTGCTATGAATAGTATAAATAATTGTTGTTTTCTTAAAATTTACACGACGAGCATTATGGCCGTATTGTAGAATAGTTTTATGTTCCGAAATTTGTATTGAACCAGCATACTTGCTCAGTTCCGAAATTTCTTTCACGATACCAGCTGCATATCTTCTTGCAGTTTCAGGAGCTTTGTATGTGTTGGCAATAAAATAAGCAATATCCTTTAAATCAATCCTCGCTTGTTTGGAAAGTATTATTTTATACCTTTCCATTTGTTCTCAAGTCAAATCCAAAGTGTTCCTCAAGATGTTTCCAAAATTCTTCTACACCTTCTTCTAAAGATATTGATCCTTCGGGTAATTCTACAGGTTCATTATAAGTCAACTGAACTACACGTTTGTGTTTTTCCAATTCACGAACCAGTTTTCTTCCGGTTGCTGTACTTATATCTATATTAGCTGTAACAGTCATGATTTATTGAAGTTTTGAAATGCAAATATATGACAAATTATTTATTTAATAACAAATATAAACTTTAAATTGTTGATATTATTTTAGCCCCAATTTCTTCAAAATTTCCTTTGGAACAGCATCTTTATGCACCAGAATATCAATGGTTTTGTGTTTTACAAAGGTTTCGCTGGCGTACCATATTCCTTTGTATTTTGAGTCAGTTCCCCATGAATTTTTTACCAAATAGTATTTCGTGCCGTTTTGGTCGTTGGCAGTGCCAAAAATCACCATTCCGTGGTCATCGGTAGTTTGAAAATTATCAAAAGCCAGCTGACGAAGTTCGGGAGTTACTTTTACTTCAGGTTGCGGACCTTTGACTTTATAAATCTTTTCATCAATTTCTTTTTGAGTCAGGTTCAACCATTTAGCCTGATCGCTACCGGGCAGATTAGCTACTTTGGTTTCAGGGTCAACAGCCACACCGTTGCGCGTAAAGCCCTTTTCGCTCACATCCGAAGCCCATGCCACGCAATAGCCTTTGTCTACTGCATTTTCAATCACCTTCATAAATTCATCCAATGGCAGGTTGTACGATTCTTCCCAACGCCAGTTGTCGGGTATTTCAATCGCAAATTTTGTATAGGATGGGTGATGAGTAAATGAAGTCAGCGAAACATAATCGTCCATATTCAAGCCCAGTGACTGGAAATAAGTCTGAGGTGTGTATTTCTTACCATCAACAGTAAATTCAGTTGGACATTTACCCAGATAAGCATCCAAAATTCCATCAAAACCGGCTTTCCAAGCAGTTGAAAGTTTTTTGTTTGGATTTGAAACAATAACTGTAACATACGATTTTAGTAAAGCGTCCATTTCGTTGTGTTTATGCTTTTCTTCGCCATAATTCAAACCAGTCATTTCTTTATCCAGAACAATCCCGTAATTTTTCAGACCATAAACCACATCGGCAAACGAACCGCCTTCGGCAAAGTTGATGGTTCCGTTCATACGAACATATTTATCGGCTTTATCGGAATACGATTTATGAACCAGATACATTTCGGATAAATCAACTTCGGGTTTTCCCATGCGGAGCAATTCTGATTCAAAAAATCCAAGTGTAGAAAAACACCAACAAGTACCTGTACTGGCCTGATTTTTCACCGGGGTGATTTTGTTTTGCTTAACGATGGTGAATTTGAAAGTGTCAACTTTAGCAGTGTCTTTTTCTGCTTTTTCAGCAAATATGCTTCCGGTTATGACCAAAAGCGAGATGAATAGAATTAGTTTTTTCATGTTTTCTTATGGGTTTTCGCGATTTATAATCGCGGTTTTTGAATATTTGCGGTTTTAAACCGCAAGACCCGTTTACTTTACAGGTATATTTTCCAAAGTAGCCAACAGATAATCCCAAAATTTTTGCACGGTCGCGATGTTTACTTTCTCGTCGGGCGAATGTGGATAACGAATGGTAGGTCCAAATGAAATCATATCCATTTTAGGATAATGAGTACCCAAAATACCACATTCAAGTCCGGCATGAATAATCATTACTTTCGGGGTTTTGCCAAATTTATCTTCGTACACTTTGCTCATTACTTTCAGAATAGGTGAATCAAGATTTGGTTTCCAGCCCGGATAACCACCCACTAAATCCACCTTGGCACCTGCCAGTGAGAATACGCTTAGCACCATCGAAGCCAGTTCTTCCTTGCGACTTTCCACCGAACTGCGAATCAGACAACGAACGATTATTGAACTGCCATCTGATTTAATAATAGCCAGATTATTTGAGGTTTCCACAACCGTTGGCAATTCCGGAATAAAACGCGAAACACCGTTTGGACAAGCAGTTACACCATTTATCAAATCGTCCTGAACTTCTTCGGGAATCAATCCGGTTGGTAAATCAATCTGTTCAACGGAAAACGAAATTTTATCTTCAACGCCCTGATATTCGGTGATAAACAGTTCTTCGCATTCCTTAACGAAATCAATCATATCATCTACAGCATCAGCAGGAACAGTTATCACCGCAAATGCTTCACGTGGAATGGCGTTCCGCAAACTGCCACCATCGATACTTGCCAAACGAGCTTCCAACTCAGCTACGGCTTCTTTCAAAAAGCGGAACATCAACTTGTTGGCATTGGCACGTTGCAAATGAATATCCACGCCTGAATGACCGCCTTTTAGTCCGGTAAGCGACACTTTTAGTGCCACATCACCTTCAGGAATTTCAACTTCTTTGTAGCGAAACGTGATATCAGCATCTATACCACCGGCACAACCTACATATAGTTCACCCTCATCTTCCGAATCCATATTGATCAGAATATCGCCTTTCAAAAAATTTGGTTGAAGTCCGAATGCACCGAACATGCCGGTTTCTTCGTCCACTGTGATAAACATTTCGATAGCCGGATGTGGAACACCTGAAGATTGGAGAATCGACATAGCAGCTGCCAGTCCGATACCGTTATCGGCACCCAATGTTGTGTCATGAGCCGTTACCCATTCACCATCAATATATGCATCAATCGGGTCGGTTTGAAAATTGTGAGCCACATTACTGTTTTTTTGTGGAACCATGTCCATGTGAGCCTGAAGTACCACAGCCTGACGGTTTTCCATGCCTGAAGTGGCAGGTTTGCGAACAAGCACATTTCCTATTTCATCGCGGAGAGTTTTCAGTCCGAGCGATTTTCCGAAGCTTTCCAGAAAAGCACCGATTTCTTCTTTTTTGTGTGATGGACGTGGAACTTGAGTCAGTGAGTAAAAGTTTTGCCAGAGAGCTTTAGGCTCTAATTGACGAATATCAGTCGTATTCATACTTTATTATTGATTTATTTGAATAATTATTCGGATTTTGTTCCTGCAAATATCCGTATTTTTTTTGAAATAACGATTTGAATTTCATATTATTTTAAGGAAATACGAAATGTATCTTTTGTTTAATTTGAACAAATAGGGCTATTCTGCCAAATCGCTTACTTTTTATAATTTATCTAAGCAATAAATCTACAATCCGATATTATTACTACAATTATTTGTCATTTTGAAAGCTCAGGAGAATTAATGAAAAATTTCTCTAATTAGTCGGGTTTTTGCATAGACAAACGAAATAAATTTGGTAATTTTGCGCTCGAAATGAAAAATTTCTGATTTACTCACCTAATTTTTTCAAAAAAAATGACATTACAGGAAACGTATAAGTTTGTAAGTGCCGAAGAGGCCGCAAGTTATGTAAATGATGGAGATATTATCGGTTTTAGCGGTTTTACACCGGCCGGATGTCCTAAAGAAGTGCCGACAGCTATTGCCAAACGTGCAGAAGCTTTTCACGCCGAAGGTAAAGAATTCAAAATTGGAATGTACACCGGTGCATCAACCGGTGACTCGCTTGATGGTGCCTTGGCTCGTGCTAATGCCATTTTGTTCCGCACACCCTATCAGTCGAACAAGGATTTACGCTCCGCGTTGAATGACGAACGTGCACCTTATTTCGATATGCACTTGTCATCTATTGCTCCGCATTTGCGTTTCGGATTTATGCCAAAACCAAAATTTGCGATTCTTGAAGTGTGTGATTTTACAACTGATGGTGAATTGATATTGACAACCGGAGTGGGAATTTCGCCAACGATTGCCGGACTGGCTGATTATATTATTTTGGAGTGGAATCACAATCATCCAAAGGAATTGCGCGGTTTTCACGATATTTTTGAACCACTTGATCCACCTCACCGTTTGCCTATGACTTTACTTACTCCATCAGACAGAATGGGTGTTCCGTATGTAAAAGTTGATCCAAGTAAAATTTTGTGTGTTGTGGAAACACATCGCGATGATGAAGTGGGTGGATTTACTCCAACCGATGAAGTTACCGACAAGATTGGACAGAATGTGGCCAGCTTTTTGGCAAACGAAATTAAATCGGGTCGTATTCCGGATGAATTTCTGCCAATTCAGTCGGGAGTAGGAAATATTGCCAATGCCGTAATGGCTTCGTTGGGAACAAATCCTGAAATTCCGACTTTCGAAATGTACACTGAAGTAATTCAGGATTCGGTTATTGAATTGTTGCGCAACGGTAAAATTCGTTTTGCAAGTGGTTGCTCACTTACAATTACCACACCTGTATTGAAAGCAATCTATGAAGATCTGGAATTCTTCCGCGATAAAATTGTATTGCGTCCTCAGGAAATGTCGAACAGTCCGGAGCTTGCTCGTCGATTGGGTTTGATTACCATCAATACGGCTCTCGAAGCAGATATTTTCGGAAATGTGAATAGTACTCACGTGTTGGGTTCTAAAATGATGAACGGAATTGGAGGTTCGGCTGACTTTACCCGCAGTGCATATATTTCGATTTTCACCACACCATCGACTGCTAAAAAAGGAAATATCAGTGCTATTGTGCCAATGGTTACACATGTTGACCAAAACGAACACTCAGTGAATATCATTATTACCGAGCATGGTGTGGCCGATTTGCGTGGCAAGTCACCACTTCAGCGCGCCGAAGAGATTATCGAAAATTGTGTTGATCCGGCCTACAAACAAATGTTGACCGATTACCTGGCACTTTCTGGTCCTTGCCATACGCCTACAAACCTTCATGCTTGTTTTGGGATGCATCAGGAATTTATGAAAACCGGAACAATGTTGACTACCAATTGGGAAAGTTACGAATAGAATATCTTTAAATCTTATAAAAACCCGCTTCCTCAATCTGATGGAGCGGGTTTTTTGTCTGTCAGGCATTGTATTAGGTTAACTCAAAACTGAGTACCCGATACCACCTATTGCCATATACCACCTTTTTCCTTCCTTGCTTTCCTCCAACTGACAACCACTTTTACTTTGTCTTCTTCGCCTCATTAATTGACCATATTATTAGTAATAACTAAAATATAGCATAGATATAACTCATTTAAAGCTATATTAAAGCATTATTATAAAAAAAGAGTTATATCATAGTTATAAAATAATTATTACTATCTTTGTAATTCGTTTTTAATAATAATCAGCACCAATAATGACACGAACCGGGACAGTTAGAGGAATGGAAATTAATCCTACGGATGATATTTGCTTCGCGATATTTGCTATGCTGTTATTTATCCTTCGGATGTTATTTGCTTCGCGATATATGCTATGCTGTTATTCAAAAACTATAAACTACTGACTAAAAACTATAAACTACTAATTATAAACTACTGACTCCTGACTTTGACAATGCGCCACCCTAAAAAGTTTTCCAGAAGTTTTCTTCAA
>JBAXMR010000175.1:0-5764 GCA_037134195.1 Paludibacter sp.
TACACTTTCTTTTCGGTACAAAGAAAAGCATTTATTTTTGATAATCAAACATTTGCTGTCAAATATTTTGAAAATAATGTAAAAAATGAAACAATTGTTTCAACTCCTTACTTGTCCATTTCCCTTAATAATCCACTTATATGAACAAAGTTCTTCAAGTGCCATTGGACCACGGGCATGCAGTTTTTGGGTGCTGATTCCGATTTCTGCACCCAAACCAAATTGTGCTCCATCGGTAAAAGCTGTTGAAACATTGCTGTAAACACAGGCGGCATCAACCATTTTTTCAAACAGATCTATTTGAGCCAGATTTTCGCTGACAATACATTCACTGTGTTTGGAACTGTACTTACTAATATGATTTACAGCACTTTCAATGCTGTCAACTATCTTAACCGACATTTTGTAATCAAGGAATTCGATGCCAAAACTTTCTTCAGTTGCTTTTTGCAATAAATGTGCCGGATAATTTCCGTTTAAAATGTCATAAGCTTTTTCATCGGCGTAAATAATTACATTTTTGCTTCCTAAATTAACGCAAAGTTCGGCTAAATCAGTCAATCGTTTTTCGTTGATAACCAAACAATCCAACGCATTACAAACACTTACACGACGAGTCTTTGCGTTGAAAACAATCTCTTTCCCATTTTCCAAATCGCCAAATTCATCAAAATAAGTATGGCAGATTCCGGCACCGGTTTCAATTACGGGAATACGGGAATTATCGCGCACAAAATCAATCAACCCCTTACCGCCGCGTGGAATGATAACGTCTACAAATCCAACGGCATTCATCAACTCAGATGTAGTTTCACGTCCGGCAGGCAAAAGTGTAACTGTATTTTTATCCAACCCGAATTTTTCCAGGACAGATTGAATTACTTTTACAATAGCAGAATTGGAATTATGTGCATCAGTTCCGCCTTTCAACACACAGGCATTTCCCGATTTCAGACAAAGCGAAAAAACATCGAAACTTACGTTTGGGCGAGCTTCATAAATAATGCCAACCACACCAAATGGTACGGTTATTTTGCTGATTTGCATTCCGTTCGGGCGTTCAGTTGCCATTAGTTGTTTGCCAAGTGGAGATGGCAAAGTGGCTACATTACGAATATCGGCTGCAATTCCGGCAATACGTTCCTTGCTAAGCAACAGCCTGTCGTACATAGGATTTGCTTTGTCCATAGCTGCCAGATCTTTGGCATTTTCGGCTAAAATCTGTTCAGTTTCAGCAATTGCCTGATCGGCTAATGCTAGTAAAACCTGATTAATCGTTTCATCGTTAATCAGGTTTAATGTTCGGGAAGCTTTTACAGCAGCTTCTTTCCAACTATTATCATTCATTTCTTCTGTATTTTCTTGTTTCCTCGTCTCCTTGTTTCCACGTTTCCTGAATTACTTTTTCTCTTTCTGTGTAAACAACACCATTTTCACTTTTAGCTTGTTGCCAATATCAATAACACTTACCACATCCTGAAGGTTCAGGGTTTTATCGGCATGAAGCAGTACAATCAATTCTTCACCCTTAGACTTTTTACGTATAAGTTGAGATAGTTGTGGTTCGATGGTTTCGAATGTAACTTCTTTTTTATCAACATAATATCGGTGGTCAGCTGTAATCGTTAGGTTGATTTGTTTTTTGACTACCTGATTCTCAGATGTTTTTGATTTTGGAAGCAACACACTAATAGTTGCCGGTGTTACCAGCGTGGATATAATTAGGAAAAATAACAACAGGAAGAACATAATGTCGTTCAACGAAGCAGTATAAACTTCAGCTGTTCTTAATTTTCGGCGTTCTATTTTCATGATTAATAATTAGCCCCCTAACCTGACCTCACCCCAACCCTCTCCGAAGGAGAGGGAGGAAGAGGGGGAATAAGAGAAGTTAGTTTTTATTGATTCTGAAAGACTTAAGTCAAATATTATGCTTTAGCTGCTCTTTTTTGGTTGCGAATATCTTTCAACAAATTATTCGAGTATTTATCAATGTTTACCACGATTCTATCAATACGACCATTCAGAATGTAATAACCTGAATAAGCTATAATTCCAACAAAAAGCCCTGCTCCTGAACAAATCATTTTCTGATAAAGTCCGTCGGAAATGTTGGCGATATTCAAGTCGTTTGTAACCGAAATGTTATAAAAAATCTTGATAACTCCGAAAATTGTGCCCAAAAATCCAAGCATAGGAGCAATTGAAGCGGTAATTCCGAGGTAATTCATTCCGCGTTCCAACAGCGAAATTTGTTGACGGGCTTCACTTTGTAGTGCATCCTGTATTTCATTATCTTCATGTTCGGCTGATTCGAGTCCGGCAGCCAGCACTTTGGCATAAGCAGTTGGTTTTTCGTTGCAAAATTTAATGGCTTTATCTATTTTATTATCGGCGATTAGTTCACTAATGCGTGTAAACCATACCTGATCAGCTTTTCCAAGACTTTTAATAGTTATCCAACGTTCAATAAACATATAAATAGATAAGAAAAACAGCAAAAAGAGCGGAACCAAAATCCAGCCACCTTTCATCAATAACTGAAAATAATTTTCATTGGAAACGACTACAGCAGTTGTTGTTGAATCGGCAGGTACTTTGGCTGCAACTTGAAGCAAAACGGTTAATAAGCTCATTTGGGGTTGATTTTATAAATATTCAGTAATTTCGGATTTGTATATTATTCATTTTGAACGCAAAAGTAGTTCAATTATTGAACAAGAAAAAAAGTTGTTAGTAATAATTAACGTCGGTAACTTTCAATTAAACTCTAAATTATCGATTAATAATATACTAACAACAGTTGTGCCAAAAAATGAAACTTCAATTTTTGACACATATAATTAATATTAATGGCTTTTGTTTCCTATCCTGTTCATCCACTCGTAGATTTGATTGGCTTCGGAAGAGTTATTATTGCTCATCATGTCACCATATAGCTTAATAAGTACCTCTTTATAACGGTTTGTTTTATCATCATAAATATATGCAGAATAACGTATTTCTCCAAAATCAGCCATTTGCATATCCGGTTTTGAAATGATTCCTTTTGAAGCTTTCCAGATTTTTCCTATATAGTAAGCCAATGAATCACTCTGAATTTTACTGATAACTGAATCACATATCGACATATTTTTATCCATATCTGATTTAGAAATATAACCCAAAGAATCCGGATAAATCCAGTTATTGATGCGCCTATTAGTTGTTTTGGACACCAAATCAAACCTATGTATATTCCCTAATGAGTCAATCAGAAACCCGTTATCTTGTAAAACCCAGGCATAGTTTACATAATGTTTCTCAAAGAAAATTTTTTGTTTCATTGTCGGAATATCTTCTTTACATGAAAGTGAGACTAAAAGTACAAGGACGGTAATAATTTTTATTTTCATCTTAACTATTAATCAAAAAGGATATTAAATTAAATTTATAATTAATTGTTTTTCAATACTATACAATACTTTACATTTTTTGGTTTGCCAATTAAGTTTCATTTATTGCACATTTTGTCTATCTTTGTGCAGAAATTCAGTTTTAGAATCAGAACATTTTACATTTATAACTGTTTTATTCTCGAAACTATTAACTAATAAAACATGGGTAACAATTTATTAAAAGGAAAAAGAGGTATTGTATTTGGTGCGTTGAACGATATGTCCATCGCATGGAAAGTGGCTGAACGCGTTGTAGAAGAAGGTGCTATTATCACCTTGTCGAATACACCACTAGCCGTACGAATGGGCACAACCAACGAACTGGCTGAAAAATTGAACGCAAAATTAATTCCTGCCGATGCCACCAGCGTTGAAGATCTGGAAACAGTTTTCACGGAATCAATAGAAGCTTTAGGCGGAAAAATTGACTTTGTTCTTCACTCTATCGGTATGTCACCAAACGTTCGAAAAAAACGTACTTACGATGACCTTGATTATGATATGCTGACTGCCACGCTTGACATTTCAGCTATTTCATTCCACAAAATGTTACAGGTTGCCAAGAAAATGAATGCAATTAACGACTATGGTTCGGTTGTTGCACTTTCGTATATGGCTGCTCAGCGTACTGTTTTCGGTTACAACGATATGGCCGATGCCAAATCAATTCTTGAATCAATTGCACGCAGTTTTGGTTATATTTATGGTCGCGAGCACAGTGTGCGTGTAAATACCATTTCTCAATCGCCAACTCCAACCACAGCCGGTAGTGGTGTGAAAGGCATGGAAGGTCTGCTCGATTTTTCTGAACGCATGTCGCCGCTTGGTAATGCCACTGCTGCGGATTGTGCTGACTATTGTGTAGTTATGTTCAGTGACCTGACCCGCAAAGTAACCATGCAAAACCTCTATCACGATGGTGGATTCTCAAGTATGGCAATGAGTTACCGTGCAATGGAACAGTACAATAAAAGTTTCGACGAATTTAAAGACGAGAACGGAAAAATTATCTACGGATAAAAAATTTCAGAAATTATATATCAAGTCCTAAAAACGCAATTGTTTTTAGGACTTGTTTTTTGCTATCTTATTTCTTTACAATTCTAACAATATTCTTTCCTATTTTGGCAATGTAAATACCTTTATTTATTCTGCTAATATCCACGGTATTAATCCCCCGTTTCAAATTTTCACTGAATACTAATTTTCCTAACATAGTGTACAGACCTGCAGTTGTTGCTTCAGTAACCTGAATGTTCAATTTTTCAGCAACCGGATTTGGATAAATAGTTATAATATCTGCCTCTACATTGTTGAAATCAGTATTGTCCGACTGACTTTTAAGTATTAAATCAGCATTTGTGGTGGAGTTGTTTTCATTTAATACAACTAACGATTCTGCTATTGCAGAAGCAGTTTCTGCTACTATCTTGTAATTATCCAGAGCTATATTCTCAAAAACATAATATCCTGCTAAGTCAGTAACTGTCCAGGCTACAGGTTCATTGGCACTATTGTACAAAACAACCGGAGTGTTCATTGCAATAGTACTTGTTGGATTCATGTTTGTAGTTGCATTTTTTGCAATTACACTATCCTGCAAATTATAAGTCTCAAAGAAAATATTCCCTGATATTTTTCCGTTACCCTTGGTTCTCACGAATTCTCTGAGATTAATCACTATTTTTGTTATACTATCATTTGGCGTTAAATAATCGGCATTTTTATATTTTAATTTGTTGATATAAAAAGTAGGCAGATAATTTTTGTAAACACTGAAATCGGGTATAGCATATACTGTGTATTCTGCATTAGGTAAATTTGAAAATTTGAATAAACCTGCACTTATTACCCCCGAGGCAATGGCTTTATAATGTCCTTTTCTGAACAATACGGCATAACCGGATTTTATCAATTCATTTCCGGCAACAACTGCTCCGATAAAAGTAGAGGTGCTTTCTGTTGCTATAACTTCGTAACAGGTAGCTACTCCAACAGTATAACATAAAATGGATTTTGTAGAATCATTCTTTGTGAAATATCCGCCAAACTTAACTTTATCGCCTGCTTTTAATCCACTTGTAGTAGCTCCATTGCTGTTGAAATAATTTTCGATGAAATATAGCTGACGAATCATGCTCATGCCGGGATTTGATGTGTCTTCAATAAATAACTGCCCGGTACAACCATCCATTCCTTCAACAACGACACCGATTTTATCCATTACACAAGTAGTAGGAGGATTTTGAACGATCTCATAACAATTCACAATGTTATAACATGGTGTTGTAATACATTGAATTTTTGTTCCATTAAATTTTAGCTTG
>JBAXMR010000176.1:0-5743 GCA_037134195.1 Paludibacter sp.
CGCAAATGATTGTATAGCAATAAATTTAAGCGGATTTGCTGCAATGTGGGTTAATAATACAGAGTTTATTCCTTTTAAAGATTTAAAAAGCTAAAACTAATAATATTAGAATATGAAAACAAATAATATGTATAAACAGGAATCGCATTTGGTGCGATTCCCTTATGCCCTGAGCATAAAAAATGTGTTGCTGTGCGGCTTTATTTTAATGGGCTTTCAAACTCCCGTTCAGGCGCAACAAGACTCGATTCAATACACTCAGCCATCATGGTATTTCGGAGTGGCAGCAGGTGGAAATATTAATTTCTATAGAGGTTCTACCCAACAATTAAATGCAGAACTAACGGTTCCGACTACTTTTCATGACGGTAGTGGACTAGGGCTTTTTGTAGCACCGCTTATTGAATACCGTCCAGCCGATTCCCGCTGGGGAGTTATGCTTCAGGCAGGTTACGACAATCGTAGTGGAAAATTTAATGAGGTGACAACGCCTTGTAATTGTCCGGCCGATTTGAAAACCGATTTAAGCTACCTGACCGTTGAACCAAGTCTGCGTTTTGCACCTTTCAAATCAGGTTTGTATATCTATGCAGGACCGCGGTTGGCTATCAATACCTCTAAGGCATTCACATACCAGTTGGGTTTAAATCCGGCCATTCCGGATCAGTTACCAACCGCACCTGTAGCAGGAAATTTCAGCGACATTCGCCCAAGCCTTCTTTCTATGCAGGTTGGAGCAGGTTTTGATATACCGCTGACCTCACAAAATCACAAAACACAGTTTATGTTATCACCTTTCGTATCGTTTCAGCCATATTTTGGTCAGGACCCACGAAGCATCGAAACATGGAATGTAACTACACTCCGTATTGGTGCAGCGTTGAAATTAGGTAGCGGACATGAAATTTCAAAAAAGGCAAAAGTTACTACTGTAAAAATAGCCAAAAAAACGATTGTTGCTGTCGATCCTGAAGTTACATTCAGCGTGAATTCTCCTAAAAATATTGTTGGTGAACGTCGGGTTCGTGAAACTTTCCCTATTCGTAATTATGTATTTTTCGAATTAGGTTCAACCGAAATTCCTGACCGTTATATATTGCTGAAGAAAAGCGAAGTAAAAGATTTCAGAGAAGATCAACTCGAAGTATTTACACCTAAAACGCTAACAGGACGTTCGGACCGACAAATGGTAGCCTATTACAATGTGTTGAATATATTAGGTGACCGTATGCTGAAATATCCCGCAACAAACGTGCGCTTAACAGGTGCATCTATGCAGGGACCTGAAGATGGAATGTACATGGCTCAGTCGGTAAAAAAATACCTGGTTGATGTTTGGGGAATTGATCCCGCCCGGATTAAAACAGAAGGCAGGGTTAAACCACGTATTCCATCTGAATTAAATGGTGGAACAAAAGACCTCGAACTCGTTCGGGAATGTGACCGCAGGGTATCTATCTGGAGTGAATCACCCGAATTGACTATGGAATTCCACAGTGGACCGGATGCTCCTTTGAAACCGATAGCAATGAAAGTAGTTCAGGATGCCCCGATTGATAGTTATGTAGTGGTGAAAGTTGATAAAGGCGATGCAGCATTTACTTCATGGACGTTGGATGCTACAGATGAATATGGAAATGTTCAGAACTTTGGACCATATACCCATGAAACTGTCAGTATTCCGGGCAAAGCTATTTTAGCAAACCGTCCGGAAGGTGATTACAAACTGAAAATGACCGGTAAAACCAAAAATGGTAATACTGTTGTCAGGGAAACTACCGTTCATGTGGTACTTTGGAAAGCTCCTTTACGTGAAGAAGGAATGAGATACAGTATTCTATACGAATTCAACAAATCGAAATCAATCGAGATGTATCAAAAATACCTGACTGATATTGTAGTTCCTAAAATTCCAATCAATGGACTGGTTATCATTCACGGTCATTGCGATATTATTGGTGATAGTGTGTATAACCGTCAGTTATCAGTAGATCGTGTAAATGACGTGAAGTTGATTATGGAAAATGCCCTGAAAGTTTCTAACAGGAACGATGTTCGCTTCGAAGTATTTGGATTTGGTAATGACAAAGACACTATGCCTTTTGCCAACAATCACCCCGAAGGACGCTTCTATAACCGTACCGTAATTATTGACATTATTCCGGAAAAATAGAATTTCGGCAACGAAACTAAGTAAATGACAGAAACTTCGAAAGGGGTTTCTGTCATTTTTATGTCAGAATCAGAATTTACAGAATTATTGAATTTGCAGAATTTAAAAGAAAAATATCTATATTCTGTTCATTTTTAAATTCTGTAAATTCTGATTCAGATATTTTCTGATATATTTTTTTATCTGTGAATCTTACAAATTATTCCTAAAGTTGTGTAACATCACTGCACTAAAATAGAATAACCTTTGTAGAATGAATAGTTATCTCAATTAAGCTCTACAATGACTCACAAGCATAAAGTAATCTGGATTTTTTCTATTGTTGCAGGTATCATTGCCCTCATCTTGTTGTTGATTTTTCTGTTTATCTCGCCCATTACCAAATACCTGATTGAGAAGTACGATGAGCAATACACCGGCCGTCAGATTACGATGGATAGAGTGTATGTAAACCCGTTTACAGGCTATTTTCATTTCACAAATCTGAAAATTTACGAACAGAAAAGTGACAGTATTTTTATTGCAACCGAAAGTCTGAATATAGATGTTGCGTTGGTCAAATTGTGGTCGAATACCATCGAATTATCGGAACTTACACTCATTAATCCCATCGGGAAGATAATTCAGCACAACAAGGATTTTAATTTCGATGATTTGAGGAAAAAATTCTTTCCTGCCAAAACTGATACAGTTCCATCCAAATTCCATATAAACATATTGAATGTGAGTATGGTGAATGGAGAAATCCATTACAGCGAAAACCTGTATCCGATTAATTATTTTATCAAAAAAGTGAAGATTGAAAGTCTGGGAAAACGCTGGAACAACGATACCATTGCCATGCATTTTGCGTTCGCATCGGGTACAGGAAGTGGCGATGCAAATGGAAGTATAACCATGAATATGAAAACAATGGGCTACAAACTGGCTGTGGTTATACAGAAATACGACCTGAAAGTGCTTGAACCTTACCTGCAGGATTTTACGAACTATGGCAATTTCTCAGGAAACCTGGATGCCAATGTAAAATCGACCGGTAATTTCAACGAAAAGCTTAATGTGACCAACAGCGGTATGGTGGTAATAAACGATTTCCACTTTGGCAAAAACCCGAAGGACGATTATGCATCGTTTGATAAACTGACGCTGGCTATTCGCGAAATGAGTCCCAAGAAGAAATGTTACCTCTACGATTCCATTTCGCTTATTCATCCTTATTTCAAATACGAGCGTTACGATAAGCAGGATAACCTGGAAACGATGTTTGGCAAGCATGGTTCGAACATTAAAGATGCTAATGACGATTCGGACAAATTCAATCTGGTGATAGAAATTGCCAATTATCTAAAAACCCTGTCGAAGAATTTCTTTCGGAGCGATTACAAAATCAGTCATGTGGCCATCTACAACGGCGATGTGCGGTTTAATGATTATTCCTATAGCGAGAAATTTGCTGCCGAACTGAAACCGCTTTATGTGCGTGCCGACTCCATTGATAAACACCATCGTCGTATCAATGTGAGCTTAGAAAGTGATGTGTTGCCTTATGGCAATATCGTTATTAAAGCAGGCATTAACCCTGTGGACAGTACAGATTTTGACTTGCAATACAACTTCACACGTTTACCCGCAGCCTTGTTTAACCCTTATCTGATTACCTACACTTCCTTTCCGCTCGACAGAGGAACGATAGAATTAAATGGTGCATGGCATGTGCTGAATGGTCATATCAAAAGCACGAATCATCTGATTGTAGTTGATCCACGACTGGCCAAACGACTGCATAATAAAGGTATACAATGGATACCTATGTGGCTGGTCGTTGCATTTATCCGCGAAAGTGGCAACGTGATTGACTATCAGGTTCCGATTACCGGCACATTGCAGCATCCGAAGTTCAATTTTCATGACGTGCTGATGGATCTGATTACCAATATCATTATTAAACCACCAACTGTCATTCATCGTTTGCATATTAAAGACGTAGAAACAGAAGTGGAAGGTTCGCTGAAACTGAAATGGGAAATGAAAAGTGCTTCGCCCGGGTTTAAAGAACGCTGGTTTATCCGAAAAATGGCCGACTTTCTGGCTAAGAATCCGGATGCAACCATTAATATACAACCCAAAGTTTTTGCCGCAAAGGAACAGGAATATATTCTGTTTTTCGAAGCCAAGAAAAAGTACTTCTTAGCTACGCACCATCACACAAACCATAATCTCAGCAAAAAAGATTCGGTGCTGGTGGAACAAATGTCGATACGCGATTCCGCATTTCTGGTTTGTATAAATACCCATTCCCGTGGTGCTATGGCTTTCTCCATTCAGGAAAAATGCCAGACTTATGTTCATGCCAGCGTGGTAAACGTCAGGTATGAGCAACTGAATTTACAACGGAAAGAAGCATTTATGGCTTTGATAAAGAAAAAGGAAGTGCTGAATCAAATCCGTTTCTCAGCACCTGAGAATGTAATTCCTCTGAATGGCTTTTCATTTTACCGGATTATTTATAAAGGTGATTTTCCCGAATCGTTTATGAAAGCCTACCGCCAGATGAACCAAATAAACAGCCAGAACGAACGAAAACAGTACCGCAAAGACCGCAGGAAAGTGAATTTACTAAAATAGACCCCTACCCCGCTGAAGATAGACAGCTGCTCTCTCTTACTAATTGCCCCCCTAACCCCGTTCGTCCGAGCTCACGTCGAACGGGATTGGGGGCTCTGTTTTGTTGCAATTATTCTTTTGCGCCCGTATCCGTTTTTTTATCGGAGTGGGTGGCAGCGTGATGGGTGGTTTGGCGTGCCAGTTGATAGCCGTTGAAGAAATCGGGGTTAGCGCGTTTGAATGGCGCAAGCATCACATCCATTTCTTCGCTCAGCAGTAGCAATGCAGCGGAAATATGGTCGCCTATGCTACTAGTGGCTTGTACCGATTTGTCTTTCTTCAGATTAATGTCCACGTTTTGGCTCAGATAGCCGGAAGCTAAGTCTTGTAACTGTTCGGTTTCTTCGGGTTGAACATTCCATGTTTTCAGTTCATTTTCCTGTTCTTTGGCTTTGGCAGCAAGTTGCAGGGCAAGGTTCACCAAATCATTTTCACGCATGTCTTTCAGTGAGGATTGAGGATAGTTGCATACCGATTTCAACGCGGTATTGTTGGTTGACACTGCCACAGCTTTCAATCCATCTGTAGTGCTTTTTATTAGTTCAACCAGTGTTTCGCGTTTGGTTTTCTTTACGGCATGATCTTCTTTGCCACGCTCAACCTGCAGTGGTTTCATTGCTTTTACTGTTGCCGCATGGGCTTTCAACTCGGTCAACTTAGTCCTAATAGCCGGATTTTTTTCAATTAATTCGATGTTGCCTTCCAAAAAAGCGATAACAGATTCAATCATCTCCAGTGAATCAATTTCATTTCTTCTCATGATAAGTTCTTTTTTAAGTGTTTGTATTATTTTTATGATTATCCGCTTTTAGCGGTTTAATTCAATTTAAGACAATCCAAATTAGAGAGTCAATCTTTAACGCCGAAGGCGTTGAATTTTAATAACCCCGTACGAAGTGCGGGGTA
>JBAXMR010000177.1:0-5700 GCA_037134195.1 Paludibacter sp.
CTCCTATCGAAGTTACTGAATTGGGAATATTCATATTTATTAAACTACTGCAATAATAAAAAGCATAATCTCCTATAGAAGTAACTGAAGTTGGAATAGAAATGCTTTCCAAACTGGTACAATTATCAAAAGCATGAACTCCTATCGAAGTTACTGAATTGGGAATATTCATATTTATTAAACTACTGCAATACGAAAAAGCATAATATCCAATCGATTTAACTGAATTGGGAATAGTAATGCTTTCCAAACTGGTACAATTATAAAAAGCTTGATTCCCTATTGAAGTAACTGAATTTGGAATAATAATACTATTTAAATTTGAGCAACTATAAAATGCATTATCTCCAATTGAAGTAACTGAAGCAGGAATAGTTATGCTGGTTAAACTTGTGCAATACATAAATGCACCATATCCAATTGAAGTAACTGAATTGGGAACAATAATACTATTTAAACTTGTGCAATACATAAAAGCACCAATAGCTATTGAAGTAACCGAATTTGGAATAGATACACTTTTCAAATTTGAGCAATTGCAAAATATATATTCTCCAATAGAAGTAACTGAAGTTGGAATAGTTATGCTGGTTAAACTTGTGCAAGACCAAAAAGCATAATCTCCTATCGAGGTAACCGAGGTTGGAATAATGATGTTTGTTAAGGATGTGCAATTATAAAATGCAGAGTCACCAATAGCACTAACATCATATTCCCAATCCTGAATAGTAACTTTTGTAGGAATAGAGATATTACCCGAGTAAGTTCCCTGTGCTACTGCAACTTTAGTATTATCCAATACTTTGTAATTGATTCCATCTGCTGTGTATTTCGTTCCTATAGTACCACCCATTTCCTGTATGTTGACGAAATCTTTCCATGTAGTAGCTGCCTGATACAAGCTTTTAGTCCCTGAAATTACTTTCAGCGTACAGGATGATTTTGTAACACCTGTAAACACATTGCTGAAGGTAGTAAGCGGTATTGGAGCAACCATACATGCTGTGATTGTATTTAAGCCGGAACAATTGGCAAATCCATGATAGGCAATTACTCTTAATGAAGCCGGAAGTGTGATTTTTGGCACCCTGTAACAACTGGCAAATGCTTCACTTCCGATGGAATCCAACCCCGACGGCAAGGTGATTTTGGTCAGTAAAGTACATGCATTAAATGCTTTTTCAGCAATAACTTTCACTGTTTCGGGAATAATTACACTGTCGGCTTTAGCGGAAGGGCATTGAATCAACACCGTTTTTCCTTTGTCATACAATATCCCATCGGCACTTGAAAACTGCGTATTGTTTGCATCTACGTCGATGGAATTTTTGCAAGATGATAAAAATGCCGTCCTGCCAATACTCGTTACAGAAGCCGGTATATGTACCGACACAAGCTTTGAGCAATTATAAAAAGCATCTACCCCAATGGTAGTTACGCCTTCGGGAATAGTTATTTCGGGTAAATTCATACAACCATAAAAAGCAGCTCCTCCTATCGAAGTTATTGTGGACGGAAGGTTGACACTTTTTAAATTTTGACAAACGTAAAAGGTTCCGGGTTCTATTGTTGTAATTGACGAAGGAATAGTAATGTTTTGTAGTATGAGACAACCTGAGAAAGCATTATTTCCTATCGAAGTTACGGATGATGGGATAGTAATGCTTGACAAAAGGTAGCAATTATAAAATGCGGAACGACCTATTGAAGTTACCGAAGATGGTATATTAACGCTCTCTAAATATCTACAATCGTCAAAAGCATGGTTTCCTATTGTAGTGATAGTAGAAGGAAGCGCAACGGACGACAGATTCCTGTTATTGTAAAATGCAGAATCTCCAACGGCTGTTACATCTAAATCTATTTCAAAAATGTTCACTTTAGCCGGTATTATGATACTGCCTGTATAGCTACCATGAACTACTGCAACCGATGTAGCAGTAATTTTTTTATAATTAATGCCATTTACAGTATAAGTATTTCCAATAGTACCACCCATTTCCTGAATATTGGTAAATTCGTTCCATATAGTGGCTGCCTGATACAAGTTTTTTGTTCCGGGCTTCACTATTAATGTACAATAATCAGTTAAAACATTTGTAAACACACGACTCCAAGATGTAAGCGGGAGAGGTGCGGGAGTGTATGATGTGACAGCCATCAAACCGCCGCAATACTGAAAAGCATTATCAGAAATAATCCTCAGTGAAGCCGGAAGCGCGAGTTTTGATAAACTACTGCAACCCGAAAAAGCAGCATACCCGATTGAATCCAACCCTGAAGGCAATTTGATTTTCGACAGATATTGACAACCGAAAAAAGCAACTTCGCCAATAGTTTTTACGGTTTCGGGAATAATAACACTGTCGGTTTTGGCGGCAGGGCATTGCATCAGTATCGTTTTCCCTTTGTCGTACAATACACCCTCCAAACTTGAATAAGTTGGGTTTTCGGCAGCCACTTCCAGAAATTTACCTCCCTCGTAAAATGCTCTGGCACCAATATGGGTTACAGAAGCAGGAATATGAAAAACGGGTATATTCTGGCAATAAACAAAAGCTCCATCACCAATACTGGTTACTGTTTCGGGAAAGTTGATAACGGTCAGATTACTGCAACTGTTTATTGCATAATCTCCAATGGTTTTTAACGAAGAGGATAAGGTAAGTGTTCCGGTTAATCCTGTGCAGAAGTACAAGGCATAATTACCAATGGATTCAATGCTTGAAGGTAAATTCAGAGCTGTTAATCCTGTGCAATTCATAAATGCACTATCGCCAATGGCAGTAACATTAAAATCGGTACTCAGATAATTTACCGATGAAGGAATGGTGATGCTTCCTGTATAAGTACCTCCTTTGACTACTTTGGCGGCATTGACACCCGTAATCTCATACTTTATACCATTATTTGTAAATACCGTTCCCACTGCTGTGCTCATTTCTACAATATTGCTGAAATCCTTCCAACCCGTAGCTGCCTGATACAGACTTTTTGTGCCAATAGGTACGTATAGTGTACAGGTAGTTTTATTTACATTATAAAATGTATTGGTAGTAATGGTCAACGGATTACTTTTGTAACAATAAATGGATTGCAGGGCAATGCATCCATACCAGGCTGCGTCGCCGATGCTTGCAACAGAAGTAGGAATATTGATAGCAGACAGTGCTCTGCAATTGCTAAATGCGCTCGCTCCTATGGTTGAGACCAAACCGGGAAGGGTTACATTTGTCAATGAAGTACAAGAACTAAAAGACCGAGGTCCAATCGTTGTAACTGTGGCTGGCAAATTGATTGAACTTATACTACAACCCGAAAAGGCATCATTATCGATGCTAATCAGAGTGTTCGGTAGGGTAACTCCGGTGATGGAACTGGCTACGAAAGCTGAACCTCCAATAGAAGTTACTGTGTACAATGTTCCGTTGTTGGTAACTGAAGCCGGAATTGACATATTGCCGAAATAACTGCCACCTGCTGAAACTTTCACGGTATTCGTTCCCGTGGGTTCATACCTGATACCTGCGATTTCAAAATAAGGTAGTGGTTCACCCATTGGTGGTTGAGCTACTAATTGAAAGGCGGAAAGTAAAATCAGCAATGTCAGTGAAGTCCGTTTCACCAACGCTAAAATTCCTCCATACTTGTATATAGGAGTAAGTTCCATATCAACACATTTTTCTGCACCTTCCTTTTCGGAAGTTGAGTGTAAAACCTGTGTCAATCCATCCTGAGACTGAGTTAAACTAATTGTTTTCATAAATTATTATTTTAAAGATTAGTATTATTGTAATCGTATTTTTGTGAGTATTTATCACTTACAAAATTATTGCAGCTATCAACTTTCAACAATACCCATTTTCAGGTATTTATCATCTAAAATAAATGTCTAATTTTGTGATATTAAAATTGACACATTATGAAAAGATCATTTATTATTGTCTTTGCCCTGTTATCAGGCTGTTTCAGTTTATTGGCTCAAACCAATATAGATTCACTCGAAAAAGTTGTTGCAGGTTCCTCGCCTGACATTGAAAAAATCAAAGCGTTGAATATTCTATCGTATGAATATTTGTTTACCGATAGGAAAAAAGCAGATAAATGCATGGTTAAACTTGAACTGATAGCCAAAGAAACAAGTCAGGCACTGGTTAAAGCCGAAGCGCTACGAGCCATTGCCGATCAGTACACTGACCTGGAAAACTATGAGAAAGCCGGCGAGTATTATCGTCAGGCAAAACAATTGTTTAAAACTATAAATACTGAAGCCGGTCAAATTGGTTATGCCCGCACTTTGCTCAACATGAGTATTATACCACATATTCACGGTGATTTCAACGAGGCTATTCTGACTTATTCTGAAGCTGAACCTATTTTGAGGAAATACAACCAAAACCGCTTTTTGATAAACCTCTACAATAAGAAATGTGATGTGTTTGAGCAGTTGAAACAATGGAAAAACGCGTTGGTATATGCTGAGAAAGCCATGAAACTCTGCGAGAAAACCAACGATTACGAAAATCAGGTACGTAGCATGTTTACCTATGCTGCAAATTCACCTGACAATAAAATGAGCATTGACTACCTGAACCGTGCTTTCAACTTAATTCAGCAACATAAACTACCTGACTGGCTTTTGTTCTACTATTATTTTGACTATGGAAACGTGCTCAATAAGCAACAAAATTACCCTCAAGCATTAGAAATGTATGAAAAAGCCGAGAAAATGGGATTCGACTTACGTGAAAAAATGGGACCACGAGTATCCAAAATTCAGATATTGATTTTGATGAAAAATTACAGTCAGGCACAAACCATGCTCGATACCTTATTGGTAATTGCACGCTGCAATAACCTTAAAGTACAGGTTAGAGATATTTATAATCTCCAGATTTCGCTCGATTCAATTCACGGGCATTTCAGACAGGCTTTTCTTTTACTTCAGAAAAAAAACTCACTTAACGATTCATTACTTACTGATGATACAAAAAAACGGGTTGATTACCTCAATGCAAAATACCAGTCGGCTCAGCGCGAAGCCACCATTCAGCAACTAAGCGATGAAAAGAAAATTCAGCTTTTCTGGATTTATGGCTCACTAGCCGGAGTTATATTACTAGCTGTTATTTTGGTATTTATTTATAAAAATCAAAAGAAAAAACGCCGGATTGCTGAACAGCAAATTGAACAGCTCAAGAAAGAAAAACAACTCGAAGCCACTCAGGCTGTGCTCAAAGGCGAAACTACCGAACGTACCCGCATTTCGCGAGAGTTACATGATGGGTTGGGTGGTCTGCTTTCAGGAACTAAACTAATACTCAACAATATGAAAGGAAATGTAGTTCTAACAGAATCCAGTGTCAATCAATTCGACCATGCTTTATCGCTGCTTGATACTTCAATAACCGAACTACGCCGGGTGGCTTATAACATGATGCCGGAAAACCTGTTGCATTTCGGTCTGAAAAAGGCATTAGAAGAATTTTGCAATGGTTTGAATAAAGGAACAGGCACTTCCATACGGTTCTCGTTTTTTGGCGATGACAACCGTTTTGATTTAAACACTGAAGTTATTGCATTTCGGATTGCTCAGGAATTGATTAACAATGCTTTGAAACACGCCCAAGCTACAGAAATCAACAGGCTCACCCGTAAAAGTTGTGGACTAAGCGTATATTTTAGCTAATCTAAAAAGGA
>JBAXMR010000178.1:0-5584 GCA_037134195.1 Paludibacter sp.
GAGGAGCGTGTCCATAAACTGAAAGAAGTTCAACGAGGATGGCTTGAATACTTCCATTTGGGAAGTATTCAGGCAAAACTCAACACTTTGGATGGTTGGGTGCGCAATCGGATAAGGTATTGTATTTGGAAAAACTGAATTAAGCGAAGCGAATCACGAATCTCCCAAAAAATAAACTCTTTATGAGTAAAACGACCCGAACGGAAACGGAAAAACCTACTTCGGCTGGGTGTCAGTGAGGATAATGCTTACAGTGGAGTAGAACAAGAATTAAGCGAAGCGAATCACGAATACAAAAGAATAAACTCTACATGAATAATGGGAGGTTGGGCAGTAGCTCAAAGCCCTATTCTTGTGACTACTATCACCCTCGACCGCTTGCAAAAGCGTGGTTACGAATCACTGCTTACTTATTACCAACACTTCACTCCTTATCTTGGCGAACCGCTGTATACGTGACCCGTACGTACAGTGGTGTGAGAGGCTCTCCCTGTCAGTTTCGGCTGGCAGGGCAGTCTACTCAATTTTTATAGATTAGGAGTTGTGAAAACTCTATGAAATTAAAATCGTACTCCAACTCGCAAATCAGCATACATAAAATGTAAGGATTTTGCATAACCAAGTTTTGGGTAAGAAGAATAACTGGCTTGTAGTTTTACAAAATACTGTAATTTAGTAGCTGTACTAAAATTTAATCCACCTTCAAACTGAGTCTGGTGTCCTGAAACAGAACCAGAAACTCCTTCCATACTCATATTATTCAGGAACAATCCATACCCTACAAAAGGGATTAGTTTTTTATCCGAAGTTGTGAGATTGTGACGAATTGTCCATCCATAATTCAGCATTGAAATACGTTTAGAAGCGGAATTATCAGGTAGTAATATCGTATAACCCATCGGAATTGAAAGATATATAGCAGGTTTCTTCCCCGTTAAACCTCCAAATTGCCATGCATAATCTGCTAAAATTCCTACGCCATGAGTTACACTATTATATACCTGATTTGGCAAAACTTTGCCGTTTGCATCAAATGATGCATAGTTACCATCTGTCAATAAATAAGTGTTCTGATAAAATGAATTTCTATAGCCAAATTCAACGCTTATTTGATGAGGAATTCGTTTGATAAAAACTGAATCTTTCTGAGAAAACAAAATTAGAGGATTTAATATGAAAAATGAAATAAAGATTGATTTAAAAATTATTTTGTTCATGAGTTTTTAAATTTGATTTAAATAAATAATTTATATCCAACATTCTAAATAACGTTGAATATCAATACAATAAAAAAAAGGAATATTTATTTAAACAATAGGTGGAGGTCGGGACAAGAGAGCCTTACTAAGGCCATCTGAAAGAATATCAATGTGATTCGTGAAAATTGTCTGTTTGTTAAATGCAGAATGGACTTTATACTGATTTTCAGTTTCAGTTATCTGATTATCAGCACAAAAATCGAGTTTCGTAACTATATAGACTGAAGTGACAGTTGATTGAACTATTGAAGTCTGAATAATTTTTGGAGTAAGATTTGCAGAATGTTTTTCGGTTTTTAAACCCGGAACAACTAAGCAAAACAGATAAGCCATCACCATGACAAATTCAGGAATAAACGTGGCCAGCAAACCATTTTCAAACATCAACATGAAGTGGAATTATATATTTGAGCCTTTTTGGGGACTCGAACCCCAGACCTATTCATTACGAATGAATTGCTCTACCAACTGAGCTAAAAAGGCATTTTAACGAACAGTAATAAAAAGAAAAAAGCTATAAAACAAGCAGTTACAAAAAATAAACTTAATAATTAAAAGAATAAAACAGAATTAAATAGTATATTTGTACCATATTTTTGTACATCTCAAAAAGATGGTACAGACAAAGTTAAAAACTATACTATTATGTTATTCAAACTACTTGTGAAGCCGAAGCCGGACACCACCGGCAAAACTGAAATTCTGATAGAGTGTTATTTCGACCGCCGTTACCGAACCATTGGCACCGGGATTTTTACCGAACTGCAATACTGGGACAGTGCGAAACAAGCCGTTACACCGAAACACCCACAGGCGGCAACTGTAAACAACTTGCTTAAAACCAAAATCCGCGAACTGGAGCAACGAGCGTATAAGTACGAAGAAACGCCCGGACAGGTTTTTGATTTTGTACAACTAAAAAACATTTCTGCCGGCAAAGATAAACAAACATTTGCGGATTTTATGCTTGATCAGATTAAAAAAGAAACCAAACTTGAATATAATAGTGTGGTAAAATACCGTGGAAACGTGGAAATAATAAAAGATATTTTGGGCGACATTACGCCGGACAGGATAACCGACAAACTGATTGAAAAGCTGGATGCAGAACTGAAAAACCGATACGCCGAAAGCACGGTGGCACGGATGC
The DNA here is from genome assembly GCA_037134195.1 of Paludibacter sp. Classification (GTDB taxonomy): domain Bacteria; phylum Bacteroidota; class Bacteroidia; order Bacteroidales; family Paludibacteraceae; genus Paludibacter. The sequence goes on from JBAXMR010000178.1 coordinate 2,410, forward strand.
ACATTTTTACGGCAAAGTACCTGAAAAAAGCAATTAAAGCCCGGTTAATTACAAAAACCCTTACGACTATGTAGAGATTGACCGCTTTAAGCCCACCGAAAAAAACACTTTTCACACCATTGCCGAACTGGAAGCACTGGAAGCCATCCCCGACCTCGCATATCCTATTAATTTGATACGCGACCGCTATTTATACAGTTGTTACACCGGTTTGCGTATTTCTGATAACCAGGCACTTAAGAAATACGCCCTCACCGACACAAACGAGGGCTATATAGTTGACCTCACCACCATTAAATACAAACGCGACCTTATACACCCGCTGGGCTTGATGTTTGTTGATAAGCCTGAAACGATAGCCCGCCGATGGATCAATACGCACGATGAGCCGACCGTATTCCCGAAAGTGAGTGATGAATATATCCGAACTACCCTGAACGTGCTGGCGGCACTGGCAAAGCCCCCGATTGACAAACACCTGACTTTCCATGAAGCCCGGCACACTTGCGCTTCATTACTTGCGGACATAAGCCAAAATCCGTACCTGATAATGGATATTTTAGGACACAAAGACATTAAAACTTCAATGACATACATACACAGCAGCCCGGAAAACATAAAGAAACAATTCCGAAACCTGACTGACTGGAAAAGCCGGGCACGATAAAACTATTTAGAAAGTATTATAAATAATAAAAGTATAAGCATAAGAACCCGCTATTTTTTAGCGGGTTTATTGTGTTATTTTGCCTGTTGGATTATATTTGTTAGATCGTCGTATTTTATTTCGACAATCCGTTTTGTTTCGTCATCTGTAACACTGCATTTTTCATCGTCTTTAAGCGCGTAAACAATACCGGTTTTTGTTTTGAATAAAACATTCCAGCTTACTTTACTGCCGACTTTAAAACCTCTGTACCCATTTACTAGAGGAACTCCCCAAACATCGCCCTCAACAGCATAAAAAGTACTATCAATAGCATATATTTTTACATTCATCAAAAATTCGCCACCCGGAATTTTACGAACTGTTTGATCCACCGCTTCATCAATTGTTTTTGCAGTTGATTTTCTTAACTCTGATTTGCTGCCACCCGAATAAGAGCTAATTAATTGATATTGCAAATTTGGATTTACATTTCTATTTGAAATCATATTCATTTTACCGATCTGTTTTACTTTTAATGTACTACATCCCGAAAATGAAATAACAACAACAAACATTAAATAAATAATCTTTTTCATAAGCATATAATTTTTTAAATAATTATTTAGCTAAATCAGCCATCAACTGTTTAACGGTTTTGTATTTTTTTAAACCACATTTTTCAGCTTCTTGCATTGCCTTTAATGTTTTTTGTTGAATTTTACTCATCGTTTTTAGCGAGAATTTTTGTTATTTAAAATAAAGTCTAAACTTTTGTATTCTTTGAATTTAGCATCGGAGCTAATAAGCGGTATTTTTTCAGTAATTGATTGAGCTATAATTATTCGGTCTGTTGGGTCGTTGTGATTACGTACTACCGGCAATTTGGCAAATGTATCAAAATGCTCTTTTTTTGAATGAATAATTTTTAATGAAAGTTCTGTGTCTATTGCTTTAAGAAATTCTATTGCCGTTTTTCTTTTTGATGCTATTCTGCCATTTTGAAATAGATGAACAGCTTCAAATATACTTGATGAACTTACATAAATAGAATTTTCGCCTGCTTTTACGTTTCCCTGTATTTCCATTTCTCCCACGCCCATCAATAGCCAGTTTACAGATAATTCAGGATATTTATTCAATATCTTAATTATCAATTCAGAAGTTGGATTTGAATCCCTTTGAAACTATGATTTAAAAGTACCCTCTGGAGTTTCAATTATTTCGAAAAAATTTTTTACAGTCAAGTTGATTTTATTATGCTAATCAAAAAACCAATTATCAAACTTTCAGCCAAAGAAACCCAGCTCGGAGTTGACGCGAAAAAGAAATCAGTAAAAGGTCGCGAACCTTACAAATACACCTATCAAATTAAAAAAGATGGTAAATGGGCTGATGCTGGTCGCATAACTTACGGTAAATCGCTAAAGAAAAACCGTAGAAAGAAAAGCAATTATAATCCAAAATGGGTAAATGATTAATTATGGCAAAAACAAGCACAAAACTAACTGACAGTAACGAAAAAATATCAGCAGGTGGCAGGGCACAACGTTTTTGGGCTAACAAACCGGTAAAAAAAGTTGAGCGTTACGATGCCGATCAGTACAAAGGCAAATTAGATCAGTTTGAAATAATAAAAAAATACAAGCTCAAAGGATTTGAATACGGTAATTGGGTAAACAACAACGACCGTTTCGATTTTCTGCAAGCAGCCGCCGAAAGTTTAGAGGAAGTGTCTAAAATTCTGCATACTAAAAACAACGGTTGCGATGGCACGGTTGGTATTGCATTTGGCGCGCGTGGTATGTCAGGAGCAAAGGCACATTTTGAGCCGGGCAGTTTTATGATAAACCTTACCAAAGAAAACGGCTACAATTCACTGGCACACGAATACGGACACGCATTGGATTACTTATTTGGAATGTTTGTAGATCAAAGCCGCGAATATACTTCGCTGGTTGGTGGGCGGTCTGAAAAGCGAATTATTACAGGCGATGGCGGCGAACTTCGCACAATGGCAAACAATGTTGTAAATGCTATTACAACCAACAACGGAGCGCAAACAGATACTTACAAAAGCCTTGTAAGCCTATACGGCGACAAAGGCGGTTACTGGTTCAGGCGCAATGAAATTTTTGCCCGCGCATTTGAACAATGGATGCAATACCGCTTAGCCGAAAAGAAAATCAAAAATACTTTCCTTACCAAAAATAAGTACGACAATGGCAATTATATGACCAAACAGGACTTTAAACGTGTTTTGCCTCTTATGGACAAACTGATTAAAGAAATGGGCACATTTATGAATAACAAAAAGAAAAGTATCTCAATAAATACGGCAAAAAGAAATATTGCAGCTAAGAAATAAAGAAACACCTTGCAATATAATCAAAAGTAATTATCTTTGCACACTGATTTAAAGCAAAAAATAAGATGAGTATAGACGAACAAAAGCAAATTAAAACTAACTACCACCTGACTTTGACAGTTTTTGAAACTTCATTTTTTAAGGTGTTGAATATTAGGCAA
>JBAXMR010000179.1:0-5414 GCA_037134195.1 Paludibacter sp.
TTACTCAATGAATTACAAGAGATTATAATGAACCACTAACTAAACGACATTGATTGATAATTGATAATTGATAATTGATAGTTGACAGGCAAACGCTAAGTACATCAACTACATCAACTTTACAAACTTCATGAACTTTATACTGAATAGACCTTTTAATCTCCACGAACCAATAAAAATTACTACTTTTGTATTTTAAAATTCATTCGAAGCAAAAACATGGAATACACAACTTTAGAAGGAAAATTGATTATGCCTGAGTACGGGCGCAACATCCAGCAAATGATTACTTATGCTCTCACCATCGAGGATCGTGAAGAACGAACCCGTTGCGTGAAGACGATTATTAATATTATGGGTAATTTATTTCCATATTTGAGGGATGTAAATGATTTTAAGCATAAATTGTGGGATCACGTGGCAATCATGTCTGATTTTAAATTAGATATCGACTTTCCTTATGAAATCTTGCAACAAGAAAATTTATACACTAAACCGGAATCAATTCCTTATAAAAATTCCCGCATACGTTATATGCATTATGGACGTACGCTGGAAGAAATGATTGAAAAGGTGGCTGAATACCCTGAAGGTGATGAAAAAAATGAACTCATTCGGCTAATCGCTAATCAGATGAAAAAATGCTTCCTAACATGGAACAAAGAAGTGGTTGATGATAGGAAAATATTCGATGATTTACGCTATTTGTCAAAAGGTAAACTGGATATCTCGGAAGATTTCTTAAAACTCGTTGAATCCAGGGATGTGCTATTCAACAAAAAAAACAAACCACGCAAGAAAAAGTAATTTTCAGTTAATAGTTGACGGCTGTCAACTGTCAACTGTCAACTAAAAAATATGGCATCATTTAAAATTGAAGGCGGTCGGTCACTTTCAGGTTCAATCACACCTCAGGGAGCAAAAAATGAAGCATTGCAGGTAATCTGTGCCGTGTTACTCACTCCCGAAACAATAACTATTAGCAACATTCCCGATATTCTTGACGTTAAAAATATCATCAGTTTGCTTGATGATATGGGCGTTGAAGTAACCCGATTAAACACTGACACTTATACTTTTAAAGCTGACCAAGTAAATCTTGATTATCTACAAACAGACGATTTCTACTCCAAAAGTGCTTCATTACGTGGTTCGGTAATGATTGTTGGTCCGTTGGTAGCTCGTTTTGGTAAAGCTATTATTCCAAAACCGGGTGGTGACAAAATTGGTCGTCGCAGATTGGATACACATTTTCTGGGAATACAAAAACTAGGTGCTGAGTTTAGATATGATGCAGATGCAAAACGGTATGAAATTGAAGCCAAAAAACTGACAGGCTGCTATATGCTGCTGGATGAAGCATCTGTTACCGGAACTGCAAATATTCTAATGGCAGCCGTTTTGGCAGAAGGAATTACTACGATTTACAATGCTGCCTGCGAACCTTATCTGCAACAACTTTGTAAAATGCTGAATTCGATGGGTGCTAACATTACAGGAGTAGGTTCAAATCTGCTTACTGTGAATGGAGTTAAATCATTGAACGGTTGTGCTCACCGAATTCTACCTGATATGATAGAAGTGGGAAGTTTCATAGGAATGGCAGCAATGACAGCTTCCGAAATTACAATAAAAAATGTTGCTTACAACGAACTTGGAATTATTCCCGATAGTTTTCGCAGACTTGGAATTCAACTGGAGCAGATTGGTGATGATATTTATATTCCTAAACAAGATAGTTATGCCATTGAATCTTTTATTGACGGTTCAATAATGACGATTGCTGATGCACCCTGGCCGGGACTAACCCCCGATTTATTAAGCGTTTTTCTCGTTGTGGCAGCCAAAGCCAACGGTAGTGTTCTTATTCATCAGAAAATGTTTGAAAGTCGGCTATTTTTTGTGGATAAACTCATTGATATGGGTGCTCAGATTATTCTATGCGATCCGCATCGGGCAACTGTAATTGGTCAGGGAAATCAACTCCATTTGCGTGCTTCAACTATGAGTTCACCGGATATTCGTGCAGGTATTGCCTTACTGATTGCAGCACTTTCAGCCGAAGGAACCAGTATTATTCATAACATTGACCAGATTGATCGTGGCTATCAGAATATTGATACACGTCTAAATGCACTTGGTGCAAATATTCAGCGAATTTAGTCTGTCGTAATCAGCAGCAAAAGGCTTCCGGAAAGGAAGCCTTTTGTCTGAAATAATTTTCTGTTACTAAGTTTTTCTTTCTGATTTTTGATTAATTCTACTTTGACACATTAGAAATTTTAAAATTAATTTCGTCCCTACGGGACTTTGTATATAGGACTTGTTTATGTTTTTACCATAATTACAGCTCTACGAGGTTAAAAAAAGTGACGTAGTCACGAAAATATGGTAAAAGCATGAATATAAATAACCCTTAAAGTCCCGTAGGGACGACATATAATTAATGTGTCAAAGTAGAATTAACTTGGATTAAAAAAAAATATTTTGAAAAATAGTTTCGTTAAATGGAATCTGACATTAAAAATTCATTATTTTTGCACTACCAAATTTCTTAATCTTTCAGAAGGTATTTTTCTTAATGAAACCCATAATTCAACCCATCGACAGGGAAATTCTCAAAAAGGAGCTGACCGAAGATAAATTTCTACGGCCTACTAATAAAGCTCACAACGAGATTTATGTGATAACCGCACATAATTCTCCAAATTTGATGCGCGAAATAGGAAGATTACGGGAGTTATCGTTTCGTTCCGGAGGTGGAGGCACAGGTGAGGAAATTGATATTGATGAATATGATTTCATGGATAAACCTTATTATCAGTTAATTGTGTGGGATCCAACAGCTGAAGAAATTGTGGGTGGTTACAGGTATCTGGCCGGTGTCGATGTGGATATCGATAAAGATGGACAGCCAAACTTTGTAATGTCACATCTGTTTATTTTCAGTCAGAAGTTTGTTACTGATTTTTTGCCATATACTATTGAACTTGGTCGTGCTTTTGTTCAACCGGATTATCAGACTTCCAAAATGGGTATGAAAAGTCTGTTTGCTCTTGATAATCTTTGGGATGGATTGGGTGCATTAACGCATACAGTTAAGAATGCACGTTATTTTATTGGGAAAGTTACGATTTATCAACATTACCCTTTGGTAGCGAGGGAGTTGATTTACGAATATATGTATAGATATTTTCCCGACCCGGATAAAATGATTATCCCTAAAAAACTGATACAAGTAAGTAAGAAATCAAAATTACATGCTCTGGATATTTTTAAGGGAGACGATCATTCATCTGATTATAAGACACTTCAAAAAGCTATTCGTAACGAAGAAGAAACGATACCACCTTTGTTTCATGCCTACATAGGATTAAGCCATACAATGCGATTTTTTGGTTCAATTTTCGATCCCGATTTTGGTTCGGTTTATGAAACAGGTATTATGATTACCATTGCCGATTTGCTTGAAACTAAACGGAAAAGATACATTGAACCTTACCGTGAATATCTGAAAAAGGTTTTAGAGGAACGCCGGATAGCAAAACGATTAGCCAAAGAAGAAAAGTTGAAAGAAAAGACAGCAAAGAAATCGGCCAGAAAAATACGAAAATCTCAAAGGAATGAAAGAGAATAATTGTTTTAGTATTCTCTTTCAAACTTTAAATTTGTATAAACTCTTATCCAGAACTTAGGTTCTAAAATCGAAATTTTCATTCAACAGTTTGCTTAACGCCAGATATTCTGGTTCAGAGACATGGAGTGTCGTGGATTTACTATTCACTGGATTTCGGCTGAAATAACTCTGGAGTACAAATGAAAAGAATTCTGAATATACTCAGAAAAGCACCATTCTAATATAAAAAGCATCGCTTAATCCGCTCAAACATACTTCTTTTACCATCAAATAGGAATTTCAATAAATACTCATTACTTTTTTGTTGATAATTATCAATATCATTATCCCAACGTTTCATTGCTGTTTGAGAAATTAACTCATTGTATCCTAATCCGTTTCCAATCTTTCTGTTTTTATGACCAAACAAGCTATATAACAGATTCATAGAATTATGCATTTTATCATACGGATAAGGACGAATGTGTTTATAATCGTTGAATTCTAAACCTACTGCTTTTGCCTTTTCTATCATCCAGTGTAAAGCACAATCAGATAGTCCGTGATGACGATAACTACCACCCACATCGCAATGTACACCGGCAAACCACATTTGTTCCATTACTTGTCCGGTTTTTGACGCATCTTCTTGTTGTTTCCAGAGTGTTGGTAAATATGGTTTTCTGTGATCGTCAATTGATACTGCGTGATAAGCATTTTCAATATATCTGCTTAGAGTTACATCGTGAAACTGACAATTCATCAGCTCTTTGTTGAATTTATTAAACCATTTTAAGGGTATTCCTAAAGGTCCGACTGTATCCCATACTCCAATAAACTTAATTTTGACTTCGGGATGACAATATTTTCTCCGAAATGCAATAGCTTCTTTGGCTGAAGGATGGGATGCATCATCGCGTCGTCTATACAAGTCGAGGGCAACATTTATCTTATCTTCATTATCTCGGGTTAGTAAGCCACTGTTGCGAATTAATCCTGCTACACTTCGGGCAGTGTAAGCTCCACGACTAAATCCAAATAAATAGATTTCATCGCCGGGTTCGTAATGATTTACAATATGCATGTAAGCATCCACAATGTTTTTATTAATGCCAATCCCAAATGCTCCTCCGGCTAATCGGTCGAACCAATCGGTACCTACACCGAAATCATAAAAAGTAATCTGATCAATACCTGTAATGCTTTTGGAAGGTATTAATTCTTTAATCTGAAAAACATTCGTTGGAGAGATTACTCCCTCATTTGTGATGTTCGGATTATTCCAGGTTCCATCTGAACAGGTTATAATTCGTTTCATTGGTTTTAGATTTGTTTCGTTAAATTTATGTGTAAACTTGTTTGCATTTCAGCTTGTTGTTGCATTATCTATAATTTGGCATGGATTACAAATCCGAGCAAGTAGGAGAGGGATTTGATATTTAACAATGCCAGCAAAACCTCTTTTTGGTATATTGAAAAACAGCCTTTACTTGTTTTCGATGGGTTTCATTCATGCTTCTGATTTTTATTATTGCAGTTATTATGCCTATTGCAAATATTAAACTGGAGTAAACAATTTTTATTTGTGGAATACTCACGGTTATTACATAAAACGTCAGCCCCGATAGTATAACGGAACCCATAATTTCGCCTATCAGTTTTAATCCAGCCTTAACATCTTCCTTGTTAAATTGTTCCGTGCTATTTTTGTCCTGATTATTAGGTATTCTTGACATATTTTTTTTACTTAGGCTTTGTGAAATAATAAATTGTACAATTAAAAAATAATAGCTATCTT
>JBAXMR010000180.1:0-5282 GCA_037134195.1 Paludibacter sp.
AGAAAAGCGTCTTTTTCGTAACCTACGTCTACAAAAGCTGCATTTAAACCGGGCATTATTTTTTTTACCCTACCAAGGTAGATATTTCCCACGGCGAACTGTTCTTCACGTCCTTCCTGGTTGAGTTCTACTAGGCGTTTGTCTTCGAGCAGCGCAATTGAGATTTCAGATGATTTAACATCTACTACTAATTCGCTATTCACTTTTTTATTTTGATTGGGTTTGCTGTTTATAGTTATAAACAAAAAAACAAACTTAAAGACAATATGTTTGCTATAAGTTTGTTTTTTTTGACTTTATAGATTTAAAGACTTGAATTATTTCTTTTTATGTCTGTTCTTTCTAAGTCTTTTTTTACGCTTATGCGTTGACATTTTATGTCTTTTTCTTTTTTTACCGCTTGGCATCTTTATATATATTTTAGGGGATAATTTATTTAACAGCGCTCACGAAAGTTTTTGCAGGCTTGAAAGAAGGAATATTGTGAGCAGGAATAATGATAGTTGTGTTTTTTGAAATGTTACGAGCAGTTTTTTCAGCACGTTCTTTGATAACAAAGCTACCAAAGCCTCTTAAATATACGTTATCATTCTTAGCAAGTGAGTCTTTTACTGTTTCCATAAAAGCCTCTACGGTTGTCAATACAGTCACTTTGTCAATACCTGTATTTTTAGCAATTTCGTTTACGATGTCTGCCTTAGTCATTTTGGGTAATTTTTATAAGTTAGTTAATAAATTAGTTTTTTATTTTTTTTCAAACGGACTGCAAATATATTGCTTTTATTCTGATTAAAAAACATTTGCGCATCTTTTTTTCTCAAAAGAGACGTTTTTTTTTTATTTTTTATCATCTTTTTTACTCAGAATTTTTTCCAATTCTGATATGCTCAGGTTTTTTCCGACAATTTTCCCATTTTTGTCAATTAAAATAGTACAAGGTATGGAATTTACAGCATAAGCTCTAGCTCCTTCACATTTCCACCCCTTAAGATCAGATACTAATTTCCATTCTATTTTATGCGATTTAATTGCAGTAACCCACGCATCTTTGCTGTCATCGAGCGAAACACCATAAATTTCAAATGAAGTTCCTTTGTGCTTTGCGTAAAAAGCCTGAAGTTCGGGCAGAAATTCCATACACGGTCCACACCACGATGCCCAAAAATCAACTAAAACAAAATCAGTTTTACCAACCAAATCAGAAAGCGCTAGATTTTGACCGGATGGAGTTAATAAGTTGATGTCAGTAAAACTTTGACCCACAGCTACTTTTTTCTCCACTTCCATGTCTGCTATTATTTCCTGAATTCGTTTCACATTTTTCGTTTCCTGATTCATGAGTTTTACAATTTCTTCTTTTTCAGTCAGACTGAATCCGAAAAATGAATTCATAAACACATGATTACCAACCAATGAATTGATGTTTTCGATGGTGAACTTCTTGTCAATTCCAACTTCTTCTGTATTAAATTTCTGAGTTTCTTTATCAAAAGCAGCTTTTTGCTCAGGAGTTTTAATACTATCTTTGCGAGAATCAACAAATTTATCCACTTTCTTATTAAATTCATTTTTCAGATTCTGATAGGTTTGAAGCTTTTCATTTTGTGCCGTTCCTTTAAAAGTCATAAACCCCGATGTGTCAACTGAAACAAAAATATTTCCATTCTCCAGAACAAAAGCCTGACGTACACGTTTGTTTTGTGGCGATTGATAGACCAGGTAAGTGATTTTTGATGTATCAATCACACCTTTGAATGTAAATTTCAAATTGGTGATTGTAGTACTGTCAATAGTTTTCCATTCACGACTAATGCGTTCACGAAGGAAAACTTTTTTGTCATTCAGTTCTTTTTGTTCTACACTGCCATTAATGGTAAACGATGAATCTTTGCATGAAGCTAACGACAATACGCTCAACAGGACATAAACTATCTTTTTCATAAAAATATACGATTTTAAATTATAAATTTTGATACGTGAAACAAGGGTTTTAATTTTGCACACAAAGTTGCAAACAATTTCCCTATTGGCAAACCAAAATTTGGTATTTTTATTCAAATTCAAGAAAAAATGAATATTTTAGAATCTCAATCCTATATAAATGACATCTTACACAACTGGTATAGCGTTAATAAGCGGGATTTACCATGGCGAAATACTACCGACCCATACCTGATTTGGATTTCGGAAGTGATTCTCCAGCAAACCAGGGTAAATCAGGGGTTGGAGTATTACAACCGTTTTGTAGAGCGATTTCCAAACGTGTTAGAATTAGCGAATGCTGAGGAAGATGAAGTACTGAAATACTGGCAGGGATTGGGTTATTATTCCCGGGCGCGAAATCTGCATAAAGCAGCCAAACAAATTTCAGTAAATTTTAGTGGTCGATTTCCCTCAAAACACAACGATATTCTTGAATTGGCAGGCATAGGTGATTATACTGCTGCCGCCATCACTTCATTGGCCTACAATCAACCTTATGCGGTTGTGGATGGTAATGTTTACAGAGTTTTATCACGACTTTTCGGAATTTCAACACCAATTGACACGGGTAAAGGCAAAATGGAATTTTCGGAATTGGCACAAAGTTTAATTTCAAAAACCGAGCCTGCAATCCACAATCAAGCCATGATGGAATTCGGGGCTATACAATGTGTTCCATCTTCACCCGATTGTACTAATTGTCCGTTGCAATCTGTTTGTCAGGCTTTTGTGACTAATAAAATAACGGATTTACCGGTAAAACAACACAAAACTAAATCCTCAGAACGATATTTCAACTATTTGTTTATCAGGCATAAGGATTATACATACCTGCAAAAACGAACAGCAAAAGATATTTGGCAAAATCTTTTTGAGTTTCCGCTAATTGAAGCGAACAAATTACTTGACTTTAAAGAACTTACAGAAAATGATACCTTCAAACGTATTTTCTCCGGAATTGAAACAGTTGAATTAATAGAAAAAACGAACCCGATAAAACATATACTGAGTCATCGGGTTATTTTTGCGCAATTTATAACGCTGAATATTTCAGATTGCAATAATGAACTGGATAATTTGATTAACGTTCCGTTATCAGATATTGATGAATACGCTGTTTCGAGGCTTATGGAACTGTTTCTTGAAAAACTATCCTGAAAAATTTACTTTTTTGAGAAAAAGTATTTGTTCATCATTTTCTCGAGAGCTTCATATTCCTGATAGCCCAATTCAGTTTTATAACTGGTCGAACTATCAATGAAAATCAATGTTGGCATGGCACTTACATCAAACCTGCGAGCAAGTTCCGGCTCTTTATCCACATCAATTTCATAAATAATAATCTTGCCCTGATACTTGTTTTGAAGTGTCTGAAGATGAGGAGCAAGCATTTTACACGGCCTGCACCATGTTGCAAAGAAATCAAGAATAACCGGTGTTTTATCAACGGTTTTGAATGTCTTGTTTTTATCAAAATTCCAGACTTTTTGTTTGAATGTTTGGAGATTAAGTTCCTTAATTTCAACTTTGCCCGGTTTTTGAGCTATGCTCATAGAACTTACTATGAAACAAAGCATTAGCAATTTAATTATTCTTTTCATTTTGAGTTTTATTTTTTAAATTTTTACTGTTATTTATTCGTGCTATCCGTTGTGTTGCTTTTTTTATTTCTTTTTTCAACTGAACTACATCCCGTTTGACTTTCCACAAATGATATGTTTCTGAAATAGCTTTACGGTCAACATTGGAAAGAAAATAAACATATTTATTTGTTCCCTGTAAAGTAACCTTTAATGCCTTCGAATTGTTTTGTGAGATGAATTCAAAAACGCTTCTTCCCGACTCATTTTTAAAATTTATTGACTCAAAATGCGAGCCGCCATCATCAAACCGATGATTAGTTGGATCTGTAAGACTTATGGTATCGGTGTGTGCAAATAAATCACCTGCCGACACCTCAATCGACTGTTGTTCAATCTTACTTCCGCAATAGTTGCTAATAAGATAAAAATCAGCATTCTCATCTACGTAAGTTTTTAAATATGTGCGGTTTACATTACTTTCAGTCAGTTCAGTTTTATACACAAAATTTCCGATATCCTGGTATTTCGGGTTTTTCTCAAAACGAAAATTCTTTTGAATAGAATCCATTTCGTGAATTTTAATGGGTAAAATACTATCGCAGTATTCCAATGAACGTGAACTTTCCCGGCGCATTATGGTATCGCTCAACGCTGCAGCTATTCTCCGTTTTTCTACTAACATCGGATACAACAAATGAATGCTGTCAATCTGAATTTTAGCTTCATTGAAAGCGTTATTTTTAATCAGCATTTCAATATTTTTCAGTCGGTTATCTGCTTCTTTTTTCTTAAATTCTCGTGAGTTGCATGAAAGTAATATGCTGATAATCAACAAAGAAAAAAGCGTGAATTTTACAGTTCTCATTTTGTGGAGATTATTTGAATTGTCGACAGAATATTGTAACATATTATTCTGATAATTATTTTTTGGTACAAAATTAATTTATTTTCTCAACAACACAATTTATCCATAGAATTCAAGATGATATAAATAGAGTATCCAATGGTAGTAACGATGTTTCCGATAGTGGTATTATGGTGGTATTGCCTATCAATCAGACTAAATTCTTTCCAGATAATCAAGTATGATGAACATTTTCTGGTTGTTGGATTCAATATAAGCAGTTTGATGAATAATTTCTTCGGCTGACTGAACGGTTTTACATTTAATTAGTTCCTCTTTTCCGTTTCCTACCATTTTATTCATTGATTCTATTGTTACTTCAAAATGAAACTGAAGTCCTAGTACATTTCCCTTGTAAAGAAAAGCCTGATTTTTAGTTACAGCCGATTGAAATAAATTTATGCTTCCGTCAGGTAAGTCGAAGGTGTCTCCATGCCAGTGAAATACAGGAAAACGATTTTCAATTCCGGTTATAATGGATTGATTATTATCTGTTTGCTCAATGTCAAACCAGCCAATTTCTTTTTGCTTATTCTGATAAACTTTTGCTCCCAATACTTCAGCAATAAGCTGAGAACCAAGACAAATGCCTATAATCGTTTTTCCGGAGTGAATCGCCTCACTGATAAACTTCTTTTCTTCTGCAAGCCAGGCATAAAGGTTATCGTCGTAAACACCCATTGGTCCACCCATGACGATAAGCCAATCAATATCAGTTATTTTGGGGAGAGTATATTTTTCGTAGAAACGGGTATAGCTTAGGCTTTGTGAAATAATAAATTGTACAATTAAAAAATAATAGCTATCTTTGT
>JBAXMR010000181.1:0-5175 GCA_037134195.1 Paludibacter sp.
TAAAAAAAATCCAATTACACTAATTGGACTATTTTATAAATACATTTGGTATTACCGGATTAAGAGGATCAATATTATCTTTCAGTAAAATTTGTATTCCTTCGGCAAAATTACTAATCAGAGAAGTGTTGATAGTAAAATCACCGGATTTTCCAGTTGTAAAACCAAGAGCTATTTCAGAATCGTAAGGTATGCTGTTCATAGTATTTATTGCAAGCTGTGAACCATCTACAACGGTAAATAACTCAGGTATATTTACATTACTATTCGACATTTTACCCGAATCGTAAGCATCCAAATTATTAGTTGCTCCGGAATAAAACTTAATTATTGTTTCATCGCCTGTAATTCCGTTGAACACATTCAAACCTAACAAACCATAGGTTTCGTTCTTTAAAGTAGGTGCTTTCAGTGGAGTTGTTGGTACTGAACCAACACCCGGTTGTGTTACTGTTGTTGTATGCGAACGATTTGAATTAGACAAAGCGATGGACTGGTTGTTTAATTTTGTTCTCACCCAGAATCCCTGCATAGGCGGAATATATCCTGTTACCCGACCGGTTAAGCTGGAATTGGTACCAAAACCGTCAGTAGAATTTACCGTTTCGCAATGGTAATAACCGGCAGCATCACGGGTACGATACCATACTGTTGGCTCTATACCGGCTGCATTTGCACTGATGGATGGTAATACATTCAGATACGAAGGATATGGATTGCCTATCAAATTAAATCCATGTTTTGGATTAGCTGAAGTATAAGACAGTCCGCTGATAGTTTGATTGCCCGTATTTAAGCCGGCACCGCTAAATGTAACCGTTGATGTTGCTGCACTTGGTTTTACAATATATCCGGTACCAAAAGCCATAGTTGTGGCTCCGCTTACCGTATTCCATACTGCTCCGGCTGCGTATCCATTCGCACCGTTTTCCTGATTTGTATCACTTTCGGGGTAGGAGTATAAGGTTAATGAACCGATTCCGTCAACAGTTGGCAAAGATGATGCACCTGATACCGGAGAACTCATATACCAGTTGCGGGATGAGGATGAGCTAAGATATTGTTTAACAGTAGCTGAGGTTACTGAAGTTGATCCTCCATAATCATTATAGGTTCCTGTGCCATTTGTGCCATCACTGTTTATAGTTATAGCAGAAGCTATTAATGAGCTTGTATTCGTTACCTGACCACCACCTGCAATAGTTAAACTATTAATGTTGGTAGGTGCGTTTATTGTCAATAATGCTCCATTTCCTACTACCACATCGCTTACAGGGGTTAAAGTCAATGAACCTATCGAAGTTGATGATGATACGTTAATATTGTTTGCTGTAGCAGATGGTGTAACTGAACTAGAAGTTGTACCCGAACCGGTTCCTCTGATATTCGTGGCAGTTGCAGTAAAGGTGTAGGCAGTTCCATTGGTTAAACCTAGTACCTTAAGCGGACTTGTCGAACCTGTAGCAGTGAATCCACCCGGTGATGAAGTTACAGTATAGCTTGTTATATTAGCTCCTCCATCACTTACCGGTGCTACAAATGCTACAGATGCTTGTGCATTGCCTGCAGTTGCCACCACCGATGTGGGTGCACCCGGTACAGATGGATAGTATGTTGCAGCTTCGTTAGTTGCAGTGGTTGTATAACTCCAACCTCTTGGCATAGATGTACTTCCTAAAGCTGTTTTGGATGTAGCTGCATAAATCAACACATTATAATCGTTAAGGGCAGGAGTGTAGGACGTATAATCAACTGAAACTGTCATAGAAGTGTTAGAACAATCAATCTCAGTACATATAATTCTATCGAATAAAGTACCGGCATTGGATGATCCTGTTCCTTTCATCTGCATCAATACAGTTCCATTAAGAGGGAATTTAGTACCGGCAGCCGATGGGTTTATGACCATAATTCCATAACCGCTCACTCCGCCACTATAATCTCCCGGTGAAAGTGTACTTCCAGAGTTAGTTACCAAGCTACCAGCACCAAAAGTACATGAGCCATTGATAGTGGCACCGTTGTTGTTATTCAGTTTAACTGTAGCAGTCGTGGCAAGCGTTGATCCATCTGACACTCCATAATTGAAATTAATTTTACCGCCCGAATTATTATTAAGTGTTGGTGCAGTTGATGCTGCAATTGTGCCAGTACTAATTATAGGACCTTTAGTAATATTGATTGTGCCGGTATTGGTGAAAGTTTGACCTGTAACGTCACTTAACTTTATGGAATTGGCGTAACCGTATAAATTCAACGTTCCACTATTGGTAAACGCATTGGGAAGAGTAGTTGAATAAATGCCTAAGGCTCCAGCTACATCAGATGTATTGATAGTTGCAGTTCCTGTGTTATTAAATTTACAGTAATTTGTGCCAGTTAATGTTCCGCCAAAGATTGCCGGCTGCTGAAAACCTGTTACAGAAAGCGTGCCAGCATTGGTAAAGGTACAAATCGCGTTCGAAGTAGCGTTCGACAACTGAAATCCGTGAACGGCTGTGCCAGTTACACCTGTGCCAGCATATATATTGATATTACCATTGTTCGTAAATGAGGAAGAATTACTTAAATAAAAACCTGAAGCACTCCCTCCTATATACATATTAATTGTAGTTCCACTGTTGACAGTTAAAGAAGTCGAGGTAGCTGCAACGGAAAAAACAGATGCTAAAGAAGGACTTGCCAATGATCCAATAGTAAATCCGGTACCACCAATAGTAGCTGTTGCCCCTTGCGCAACAGCAAAAATATTAAAAGTCGATTTGGCGGCTAGTGTTGAGGTTCCATTAAATATTAACGAACTCGCTGCTGTACCATTACCTGATATAGATATTGTGTTTGATGCTGTGGTTTGATTTGCTGATGTTACCGTTAATGTACCTTCATTGTCAAACGTTGCACCAGCACCAGACACAGTAAGAGCACTACCTGTTGTCGAAGTGGGTGAAATAGTTAACGTTCCATTATTAGTTAAACTCGTTGTTCCAGCATTTAATTTCAGCGTTTCCACACTTACTGTCGTTCCACTTGCAATTACAACCGTTTTATTAGAGTTAATAATAACGGCATCGCTTGCAGTGGGTACAGCTGAACCTACCGAAGCAGTGGTACTATTTGTACTCCAGTTTGAAGCTGTAGCCCAATCTGTGCTAGTAGTTTGAAAAAAGTAAAGTGTTGTTGCTTGCAAAGACACTGTAGTAGCCAAGCTGATGATTGCCATTACAAAGATTCTAAAAACCTTTGTAGTCGAAAAAGTAAAATCTTTTGGTTTCATAATGATATTGATTTTTTTTAGTTGAGAAATAATTAATTTGAAGCAACAAAATTAGCTCACAATGATAATCAGCTTTAACGGAAAAATATCAAAGATTAGCTTTTTTGTAACAATAATTGTTGAAACACAAATATTAGCACACTAAATTGATTAATGTTGAAAAGCTGATATAAAAATTCCATTCATCTCAAATTACTTTTGTTGGTATATTTATTGGAGTAGCTTAAAAAGCACACGAAATTCACTCTATGTGGCAGGAACTTATGATTGAATTTTTATTTGCAGAAATAATAGTGCAAGGTTCAAGTGTTTCTATATAGAAACTTGCACCTTGCACCATGTCTAAATATTTAGTAATTTGACACTTGCATTATTCAAAATAATTGTGTAATTTTGAACCCGAAAGTTTAGCAGACAAAACGTTGTCACAGCAAGACAAAGCAAGACTTTTTATACGTTACCAAATCATTACTTCTTTTTGTTTCAATTGAAATAACTTATTGAAATAAAAATAATTAGCATGGAAATATGTGATCCCAGCTGGTTGAACAATCCTATCCGGTAAGATTCGCAATTCGCGAATTGCAAATTACTCAACTCCATAGTAAATAAATTCTCTCATTTATGAAAAAAATAAACTCTATTTACTTTGTTTACGGCGACGATATGAAATTTATTTACAGAAATATCAAAAAAACAGAGGAATTTCTTGCAATATATACCGAAAAACGGTATATTTGGCGAAAAATTACTTCAATGGGTAAGCAGGAAGAAATCACGGTAAGTCAATGGATAGAAAATCTTCAATCACGGGGAAAATATGCCTTTTCATTAGATTTGCTTGCCAGGGAACTACCTGCTTATACTGAAATTGCTGCAAGGAGTGCTTTAAATAGATTAACAGCCAAAGGAAGAATTATTTCTATTTATAAACGTTATTTTCTGATTATTCCACCTCAATATTTATCCAAAGGGATATTGCCCCCTGCTTTGTTCTTGGACGGTTTAATGAAAAATTTGGACAGGCCATATTATCTTGCATTACTAAATGCTGCGGGTTTCTACGGTGCATCACACCAGCAACCGCAAGAATTTTTTGTTGTAACAAATTTACCTGTTTTGCGGATAGTTCAAAAAAAAGGCGTGAAGATAAATTTTCTGAGTAAAAAAGCAATTCCGGAAACTTTATTGGAATCAAAGAAAACTGAAACAGGCTATCTGAAAGTTTCGAATCCTGCACTTACTGCTTGTGACTTAATATTATACGAAAAGCGGATTGGAGGAATCAACAGAGTATCAACCGTTTTGAATGAATTGGCTGAAGCAATTAAACCGGAGATGTTGAGCAACGATCTTTTTGAATATGTTCCGGTTGCAACTTTGCAACGGCTGGGATACATTCTTGAAAAAGTCTTGGAATATGATTCTTTAGCAAATACTTTATATGAAATTTTTGAACAAAAAAGTATAAACTTATTTCGTACGCCATTAAAAGCTTCATCGCCTGAAGTTGGATTCCCCTTAGAAGATAGATGGAAAGTAATAGTGAATACAGAAATTGAAATTGATGACTGATTTGAGTAGCGAGTGAAGAGGCAAAACTTGTTTTGACTATGCCGAGTCATGAGAATCAACTGTTTGAAAAACAAATAATAAAAGATGATACCACAAGCATATATTACAGAATGGTCAAATAATGTACCTTGGCAAACAAACGAACAGGTGGAACAGGACTTGGTTATTTGTAGGGCTTTGACTGAATTTTTAAGGATGAGTTTTTAGCTAACCATTTGGCTTTTCGGGGTGGTACTGCTTTGCACAAATTGTATCTTTCGCCTCAACCCCGGTATTCTTATCCAAAGTAAAATATTATCCAAAGTAATTTTTTTTATCTCTACATA
>JBAXMR010000182.1:0-5164 GCA_037134195.1 Paludibacter sp.
ATGAACTATATTTCAACTATTTAAACTAAATCCTTATCTAAACGACATTGATTTACGATTTACAAACAGCGCATTAATTAGCGAAAGTACAATATACCAGGCAATGATTGGTGCAAAAGCATTAAATTGCAATGCAGCTAGAATAAGTATTGCCCCAAATAAAAAAATGTATTGAATCCGGTTTTCTTTCCATGCCAAACTTTTCAGTTTCAGAGCAAACATAGGGATTTCTGCTATTAATAAATAACTGAAAACCAATGTGATTGAAACCAGTAGCCACAAATTCGTTACTAAAAAATCTGGATACGCAAATGCCAAACCTGCAATGAAAATAGCGTTTGCAGGTGTTGGAAGTCCAATAAAAGATGAAGTTTGCCGGTCATCGATATTAAATTTTGCTAATCGAAGCCCTGAAAACACCGGAATGATAAATGCAAAGAATGACAGTAATTCATTTATACCGGTTTCGGAAAGTAACGAAAATACGATTGCTCCCGGGGCAAGTCCAAAACTTATAACATCAGCCAATGAATCCAGTTCTTTACCCATTGGAGAATAAGCTTTAAGTATTCGGGCTACCAAACCATCCAGAAAATCGAACACTGCCGATAGCAGTATTGCAATAAAAGCACCTTCAAAATTACCATTAAATGCAAACCAAACAGCCACGCAACCTGAAAACAGATTAAGGCAGGTAATAAAATTAGGAATATGCCGAAGCCCCCTAAATCCCCCCAAAAGGGACTTTTGTATTGTTTCTTTATTTTTCATACTCGATTAATTATTTTTTGTAGTAAGAAAGAACTCGCATGATAATTTTTCATCTTATTGGCTGACCGTTTCTATTTATACTCGTTTATTAAGCAAACATATTTAAATCTCAGTTCTTTAAGTCCCCTGAAGGGGGATTTAGGGGGCTAAGTTTTATTCTTTGTTCTTTGAATCCAGCCAAATCGTTACCGGACCGTTATTTACAAGTGCCACTTTCATATCGGCTGCAAAAGTTCCGGTTTGAACCTGATTGCCAAGTTTTTGACTTATTGATTGGCAAAAATGCTCGTACAATGGTATCGCAATCTCGTGTTTGGCAGCACGAATATACGATGGTCGGTTACCTTTTTTAGTCATAGCATGTAGTGTAAACTGACTGACAATCAATATCTCACCATCTATGTCTGTCACAGAACGATTCATTATTCCGTTCTCGTCATCAAAAATACGCAACCCAACAACTTTGCCAGCCAACCAATCACTGTCTTCAGTACTATCAGTTTCTTCAATTCCCACCAAAACCAATAATCCCGTGTGAATGGAAGATTTAATCTGATTATCAATCTCAACCGAGGCTTCATTTACCCGTTGAACTAGAACGCGCATTCTTTCCGTATTATAAATATATTATTTTACAAAATTACAAAAAAATGTTGATTCTCTGATTTTGTTGATTTATAGTTAGTAATTATTCAATCAAATTGCTAAATATTGGTTTTTTGAAGCAGATATTTAAGAGATTTTTCAATAACTGCAAAATTCAACTCACCGACAGTGTTAATGCTGTATATTTGGATCGTCCGTGGAGACCTTATGCAATGACTCTTTTTATGAATTGTCATTTACCCAAAGGCATTAAGCCCATAGGTTGGGACAACTGGAGAAATCCGGCTAACGAAAAGACTGCACGATTCTTGGAATATAACAATACGGGCAAAGGAGCAGTTAGTATGGGTCGAGCAACATGGACAAAGCAACTCACTGAAAAAGATATATCCGAATTCACCGTTGAAAAAGTATTGAAAGGATATGATAAATGGAATCCAACTACAATTAAGAATTGAAATCATTAAGTCATATTTGTGGAAAATATTGCGGATTAATTTTTTATATTTCAAAATACTTTCATAATTTTGTGTAATCATTTTACACAGACAAATAAATCTGTTTTCATAGCTGAATTCATATTAGTTTGATAGATGATTGATTGAGGATTTTGGGTTGTACGATATTTCTGAAAGTATAAATGTACTGTCAGGATAATAGTAATCTGAAAATTCAGATAGATTACTAAAGAGTATTTGAATTTCTGATTCAATAATCTAATTTATACTATAATTTCAACCTAAAATTTGTATATTTGCCCTTTAAATCATTAAACTTACACTATAATAATTAAGATTTTCAATTAAGCCATGAACAGAACAATTCACAAGCTCGCACAAAAGATAGAAAATAAATTTCGGGTAAAAATTCTAAAAGATGTGGGTTATACCGATTTATTTGGAAAGAAATTTCACTTTCATTATCGATCTGCCTTTTATGTGACTTATGATGAGATTTTCAGAAAAGAAATTTATTCATTTTACACATCTGGCAAATCCCCTCTGATAATAGATTGCGGTTCGAACATGGGTTTGAGTCTGCTTTATTTCTCAATAAAATTCCCGGAATCCCAAATCTACGGTTTTGAACCGGATACAAGTGTGTTGACATGTCTTGAAAAGAATATTGAAACTTATAATCTCAAAAACGTTGAGTTGGTCAAAAAAGCTGTATGGGTAAGGAATGAAACCCTTGAGTTTTTCACCGATAATGGGATGGGTGGAAGATTGGGGATAGATTATTCTGACCAGATTCCTGTGAAAGTAGAAGCAATTCGATTGAAGGAGTTTATAGGCGACAAGCACATCGATTTCCTTAAAATGGATATCGAGGGGGCTGAATATGAAGTTATTGCAGATTGTGAACCAATATTGAATCAGATAGATAAAATTTTTATTGAATACCACAGCATCCTAAATGAAGAACAAAAACTGGATGAATTACTGAACATATTAAAACGCAATGGCTTCCGCTATCATATATCCCAGTCTTTCTCACGGAGGAGACCGTTTATTGACAATACTGTTACCTGCGAAAGAATTGATTTAGCTGTAAATGTATTTGGCTACAAGTCTTAATAAATAGTTCAACCACGCTTCCGTCAATAAACCGATCTGAATACGTTATGAGCCACGAAGATTACATTTATCTGAAACTAACCTATCAGGTAGAATCTTATCAAGCAACTGCCAGGGTAAAAACACTGACTTTTATATCCTTACAGCAAAGCAATGCTTGAATACAGGCTTCAAGAGTAGAACCTGTTGTAAGTACGTCATCGACTATTAACACATGTTTTCCGGCAAAAGTGGTATTATCTATACATTCAAAAATCCCTTCAGTGTTTTCATAACGTTCAAAAACAGACTTTTTAGTTTGAGTCGTATTTTCTCTAACACGAATTAAGGTATTCGTGTTCTGTGGAACACCAAGAACTTCGGAAAGCCCTTTGGAAATCCATTCACTCTGATTATAGCCTCGTTTCTTAAATTTGGAGGGATGAAGCGGAACAGGAATTATATAATCAAGCGAACTGAAATCGGGAGAATCCTCTAAATCAACTGCAGCATATTTGCCAATCCGTTCACCTATTTCCTTGTTTCCTTTGTATTTCAGGGCATGGAGTAATTTCTGAAATGATGAGCCTTTCTGAAAAAAGAAGAAGGCAGTTGCACGATGAATGGGCACTTTGCCCCAAAATCGTTTTTCAATCGGATTATCAGGTTGATTATGATAATTGGTTTTGGGAATGGAACCGAGACATGAAAGGCAGATATGTTCTTCGTTTCGGACAAGATTCTCACCACAAACCACACATAAATCGGGATAAAGCAGGTTGAAAAAATCGGAAAAGGGATTAATCTTCTTCATAATAATATCCATACTTTTGGTACGAAAATAATCAATCCGATAGCTGCCGATACAATTGCACTGACTAAAACCGCACCGGCAGCAATGTCTTTGGCATTACGTGCCAGATTATGCTGTTTGGGAGAAGCCAAATCTACCACATTTTCGATGGCAGTATTTATCATTTCGGTAGTAAACACCAATCCAAAACAGAATAAACAGGCAATCCATTCGGCAATACTGATTTGAAAATAGAAACCTGCCATTATAACCAAAACCGCAACTGCCAAATGAATTTTCATGTTGGCTTCTTTGCTCACTACCAGCCCGATTCCACGACCTGCATACCCGAAACTTTGAATACGTTTTTTCATCTTGAATTATGATTATATTTGAATACAAATTACGTGAAAATTTTACGAAAACCGAAGTCTTATTACAAAAAAATCCGATAAGTCTTGAAGATTATCGGATTTTATATATAATTGAGGAGATGTTGCTGATTAGCTAACCTTTACACGACCCTGGTATGAACCATCGCGCGTGTCAATTTCAATAGTTTCCCCTTCACTAATGAATAAAGGCACTTTTACTGTAGCACCCGATTCAACGGTTGCAGGTTTCAGCGTATTGGTGGCAGTATCGCCTTTCATACCCGGTTCGGTATAAGTAACTTTCATTTGTACTTTTACAGGCATATCGGCATAAAGTACCGTATCGGTAGAAGCATCTAAAACAACTTCTATTGACATACCTTCAAGCAGAAAATCAACACCATTAATCAAATCATGAGCAATAGGATGTTGATCGTATGTTTCCTGATTCATAAAAATAAAATCAGCACCTTCTTTATAAACAAATTGATACGGACGACGTTCTACGCGTACATCTTCCAGTTTTTCGCCGATATTAAAACGACGTTCGATAACACGACCATCAACTACATCTTTCAGTGTGGTACGCATAAATGTATTGCCTTTTCCGGGCTTTACATGGAGAAATTCTACAACAAAATACAGCTTTCCGTCCATACGGATACAGGTTCCGTTTTTGATATCCTGAGCATTCATCATTAGATAAAACTTTTAAAATTATTTTTTAGGCTGCAAAATTACTATTTTAATTTTGATTATCAAAACATTAAGGTTTCCCCCAAAAAATCAAAAAGCCCCTACACTTACCGACAAAGTTTTTCCAAACAGTATCCGAATCTTATTCTCCAAAAATGAGTTAGTAAAGTATTATAAGTGGGTGCAAGTTGGGGTAAAAATTGTTGTTTAAGTGAAAAAATGACAAAAAAGCCACATGGGAATGAATAATTTTGAGTTAGCAAAAACGGGTTGAAAATTCTAAGTAACTGTTTAAAAATAAATCTTAAATTGTTTTTCCTGTTTTCCGCATAACATTTTTTAGTACTTGTAACATTCAGATAATCAAT
>JBAXMR010000183.1:0-5128 GCA_037134195.1 Paludibacter sp.
AGACATACAACAGCAAAAGAAATAGACAGAAAGGCGTTGACTATCAACCCTGCCAAAACCTGTCAGCCAGTAGGCGCAATGTATGCTGCATTAGGTATCCACGGATGCTTGCCTCACAGTCACGGTTCACAAGGATGTTGCTCGTATCACCGTAGTGCACTGTCGCGTCACTTCCGCGAACCCATCATGGCCGGAACCAGCTCCTTCTCCGAAGGTTCTTCCGTATTTGGTGGATCGGCCAACCTGGTTCAGGCTATCGAAACCATGTTCACCATTTACAAACCCGAAGTAATAGCGGTTCACACTACCTGTTTGTCGGAAACTATCGGTGATGACTTAACGCAGATTATCTCGAAAGCAAACGACGACGGCTGTGTTCCTGAAGGAAAACAAGTGATTTATTGCAACACGCCAAGTTATGTGGGAACACACGTGACAGGTTATTCAAACCAGGTGGCTGCATTTATCAAGTTCTTCTCTACGGCAACTCCCAAAAAACGCAACGTTATTAATATCGCTGCAGGATGGATGGAGCCTTCGGATCAACGTGAAATCAAACGCCTGACTTCGGTTATGGAAGCACGTACTATTTTGTTTCCTGACTTCACCGACGTATTGGATGCGCCATTGGACGGACATTACAAAATGTACCCAACCGGAGGAACTACCATTGCCAATATGAAACTGACAGGCGACAGCAAATTCACCCTCGGACTTGGACAATCCTGTACCGAAGATGCCTGTATCAAACTCGAAAACAAATGCAAGGTGAAATTCGAAATGCTGGATATACCAATCGGATTTAAAGCTACCGACCGTTTCCTTATGTCGCTCAGCCGCCATGCCAACTTGCCGATTCCACAAAGTCTGTCGGACGAGCGCGGTCGCTTAATCGACTTAATCTCGGACAGCTCGAAATACCTGTACGGAAAACGTGTAGCATTATTCGGAGACCCTGACACCTTGATTCCTTTGACAGAATTTCTGGTAAGCATGGACATGAAACCGGTTTACGTGGTAACAGGTACGCCAAGCAAATACTTCACCGATCGCATGACAGAGATATTGAAAGATATTCCTGAAGCGAAATTCAAATGTGGTGAAATGGCCGATATGTTCCAGCTTCACCAATGGATTAAACAGGAAGGTGTGGATTTGTTGATTGGTAATACCTACGGAAAATATATTGCCCGTGATGAGGATGTACCATTGATTCGCTTTGGTTTCCCTATCGCCGACCGCCCCGGACACAACTACTTTGCCAAAACAGGTTACGACGGTGGTGCAAACCTGGTAAAACAAATCATGGATGCATTCCTCGACCATTTCGACCGCACTTGTCTGGAAGAAAAGGTGGAGTGGCAATTATAAATAGTTGATGTTTATATTTTGTATTATACCCGAAAAGCATACTTTTCGGGTATTTTATTTTCCAATAAAGTGAATATACACCCTATATTTTTGACTATAATCCAATAATATTATAATAATTTACGATTATACTCGTAAATTATTATATTTATGATAAATTGAATTTAGGTATGACCAATAAAATCCAAATAATTATCACGGTTCACTATTTCAAAGCTATAATTTGGATAAGCACCAGAGAAAGTGGCAGATAAGTTTGACTTCTTTGAAGCATTCCATTTAAACTCATAGCAACTCAGTAGTCCATCACGTTCTTCGATGTAATCAATTTCTTGCTGTTGTGTAGTTCGCCAAAAATAGGAATTGGCATAATTCAAAGAATAATTGTTGCGTTTTACTCGTTCGCTCATAAGGAAATTCTCCCACAATGCACCAATATCTGTTCTGATATTTAATGTATTAAAGTTGGAAATCAATGCATTGCGCACACCATTATCGAAGAAGTAGATTTTTGTACTCTTTTTAAGTTCATTGCGCACATTTCTGCTAAAAGAACGCAAATGAAATACTACGAAAGATTTTTCAAGTAAGTCGATATAGCGTTTCACGGTGGCAGCGTCAATGCCCAGAAACTTTGACAATTCGTGATAAGATACTTCACTTCCCACTTGCAATGCCAAAGCTTGCAGTAATTTTTCAATAATCTCGGGCTTGCGCACATCCTGAAATTCAAAAATATCTTTGTATAAATAGCTCGATACAATATTGGTCAAAATCTCTCGTTCATTGCCTTGATTATTAACTACATCGGGATACAAACCATATATCATACGGTGCTCCAATAATCGGGTTTCCTCTAACAATCCATTCGAATTAACAAGCTCTTGTGTTGAGAACGGCAACATCTTGTATTCAAATTTCCTGCCTGTAAGTGGTTCGTTAATGGAATTTGATAGTTCTAAAGCCGATGAACCGGTAACAATAATCTGCTTTTCAGGCAGGTTATCAATCATCAATTTTAGTGTTATACCAATGTTATTTACTCGCTGTGCCTCATCGATAAGTATCAATTCGGCTTCTCCAATTAAGGCTTTAAGTTGAGTAGAAGTGGGTAGGTCTAATTTTTTGCGTATATCAGGTTCGTCGCAGTTAAGAAACAACGTTTTCTTAGCACAATTTTGAGCAATAATATTTAGCAACGTTGTTTTCCCTACTTGTCGTGGACCCACCAACACAATGGCTTTCTTTTGGTAAAGTCTATTTTTTATAACTTGTTCTAATTCTCTTGGGATATTCATCTGATTTATTTTTTATTGCAAATATATACAAATTTCTGAATATAATCCAATAATATTATAATAATTTACGATTATACTCGTAAATTATTATGTTTTTAAAGAGTCGTCTGACTGTAAAATAAAAATGAATGAAATTTATTGGAGAAAAGTTATAGCTAATCATCAGTAGAACATAAGGTAGAGTTTGGAGAAAAGTATTTGCTTTAGGTTTTTGTCATTATTTTTTTACCTATGCTGTTGATTGGCATATCTGATTCATAGTTTTGCAGAATAAATTTTAAAACAAAACAGTATGAAATCAAAAGGAACGGCTTATTTATTATGGTGTCTCAGCATTTTTGGGTGGTTAGGTTTTCAACACTTTTATTTGGGTAAAACATTCAAAGGTATTATTTGGATTTTTACTGGTGGAGTTTTTGGCGTTGGTGCATTTATCGATTTGTTCACTTTGGGAAGTGCTGTAGAAAACTACAATACCAACTTGGAACTTAAAACAATTCGGACAGCGACTTTGAGCAATTCAATCAACAAGAAATAGATGGAAACTTCTATTGACAAAATCGCTAATATGGAATCAAAAGTA
The DNA here is from genome assembly GCA_037134195.1 of Paludibacter sp. GTDB lineage: Bacteria > Bacteroidota > Bacteroidia > Bacteroidales > Paludibacteraceae > Paludibacter. The sequence goes on from JBAXMR010000183.1 coordinate 3,253, forward strand.
ATGTACCCTAATACCGAGGATATTATACATGGAAGAGGATATTTCGGCATTGGTATTGAAAATGTAAAAACAACACGGAATTTAGGAACAGTTTGGCGGTCGGCACAAATTATGGGTGCAGATTTTATGTTTGTAATTGGCGAACGATACGAATATATGAAAACCGACACAATGAAAAGTTGGAAACATATACCGCTATTTTATTTCAAAACCATCGAACAGTTTCTCGAAACTTTGCCCAAAGATAGTAAGTTGATAGGTGTGGAACTTGACGAACGTAGCGTGCCAATTTGCACATTCAAACATCCACAACGAGCTATATACTTGATGGGTGCAGAAGATAAAGGACTTTCAAAAACAGCTTTAAATAGTTGTGATTCAGTTGTACAATTACCGGGAAAGTTCTCATTGAATGTCTCTGCCGCTGCGTCTATTGTTTTATACGATAGGTATCTGAAAGGGAAAACTGTTTGAGATTTGAAAATTTTTGTGTTACTTTGAAAATTAATTAAAATGTATATATATGGAAACTGAATTTAAAGAAAAATTACAAGTATGGCTTGAGGATGTTGCAACAACTTGTGACAAGTATGCAAGAGAAATTGACAGAGATTTTTATCCTTTTCAATCAAAAGTTTTTCAAAATCCTGAACTATTGATAATTGGTGCAAATCCTGGAAATGAAGGAAATTACAAATCCTTTATTGAAAAAAATAAAAGAGGAAGGCTTGCAAGCGAATTATCAAACTGTGGAGTTAATGGGGAAAATGCCTATATTGCATACAAAGATGACCCAAAATGGAAAATCAACAAACCTATTTTGAAGATGTTTGAAACTCCAAAAATGAGAACTATTTTGGAAAATGCTGTTATAATGAATGTTATTTACTTTAATACGAAAAAGGTCGTTGATTTAAATAAATTTTCAATAGGTAATCAAATAATTGATTATTGTAAAGCCAAAACAATAGAATTGATATGTGAAATTGTAAAGCCAAAAGCTGTGCTTTTACTCGGTTATAATGATGCACCAAAATGGCTTGGTATTAATGTTAGTACGACGAAAGATTCAATACTAAGAACAAAAGATGATAAATCTGCTCTAATAATGAAAGTTGATAAATTTGGAATCCCTTGGTATGCTATACATCATCCTTCTGGACGTAATAATATTTCATTTAATACCGGAGAAAACCTCAGTTTTAAAAAAGCAGAATTTGAAAAAATATTTGGAGCAATATAGGAAGGTAAAATAATGGAATATTATAGGGTATTATGGTTTCTAAATTCGAAAAGCAATAATTCAGAACTAACTTATCAAAAACTCCAACTTGCCACCTACGGCATTATACACCCTCAAACTCAATGGTCGGAAATACCTTCGACCATTGAAATTGAAGAAGAAGTGCTGAATAATTCTATTTGCTTAAACATCAACGAAACAAACAAAGTAGAGCTTTTACATCAAATAGAAACCTATCAACCAAACATAATCATTTTTGCTGGCACATTTAAGGAGTTTGAAACTTCAGAAATGGAGCAAATTGGCTGGAACATTAACTATTCTGCTAAACGGTATGTGAACGATGATCATCTTGGCAATACAACCGCTTTTTACATTACTTCCCCAACCAGACTTTGCATTGAAGCATTTAGTCCCGATGATTACCGAATGTCAGATAAAACGTATTGGTACGAAATGAAGAAAGCAGTAGAATTGTGGGAAGAGTTTCGATAATTTTAAACACAAACAGCATTGCAACAATGAGAGAACTTAAAATTAATAAACTAGAAAGTGAATTATCAATTGAAAAGTTTGATAATAAATTATACCAAATGTATTTATAAAATAGTCCAATTAGTGTAATTGGATTTT
>JBAXMR010000184.1:0-5121 GCA_037134195.1 Paludibacter sp.
TATCTAAGACGCCCTCATTTTTGAGTGTTTTTATAAATTCACCGATACACCAATCCGCCTCCAAAATCACATCACCACGTGGTCCCATTCCTGATTTCCCAACAAATCGTTGATTTGGAGTTCGAGGAACATGCGGTTGATTCATAGCATAATATAGAAAGAATGGATTTGCTTTGTGGCTTTTCACATAATCTTGTGCTTTGGCAAAGAAATGGTCGGCAAGATCAACATCGCTCCAATTGGCCGATTGACCACCTTTCACAAATCCAATCCGTGGAATTCCATTCACGATAGAACCGTTGTGACCATGATGCCATTTCATGGTGGTAAGCTCCGGATTTAATTTACCGGTTGGCTCACCTGCGAAGTTTTTATCGTAGTCAATCTGAATATTATCATCCGACTTTAATCCATCCACATACCCGTTGTCAATATATACAGTTGGTACACGGTCTTGAGTTGCTGCCATTACATAGGAATAATCAAAGCCAACATCGTTTGGATTGGGCGTTACTTTTTTATTCCAATCCACGATACCGGTACCCAAACCTAAATGCCATTTACCCACTACCGCTGTTTGATAACCCGCACTGCGAAGCACTTTGGGCAAGGTTTGTTGGTCAGTTCCAATTAACATGGGTGCAGATCCGGGTAGAATTTTAGCATCTTTGTTGCGCCAGGGATAAACACCGGTCAGCAAACCATAACGGCTCGGTGTGCTGGTAGCCGAAGTGGCATAACCATTGGTAAAACGTACACCATTGTTTGCTAACACATCGATATTTGGTGTATTTATTTTACCTGTACCATAGCAACTGATATCGCCATACCCTAAATCGTCGAGATAAATGATGACAATATTTGGCTTGACCGTAGTTTTTGCGGCAACGGCTGGCACAATTGGAAGTGCAAGTAATGATAAGATTGAATTTGAAATTCTCATTCTTCAGTATTTTTCTTTTTGGCTTTTTTCTCTTTTTTAATCAATGGAAAAAGGTCAGATTCAACACGTCCATTTTTTGCTATCTTCAGAAATTCTGCCTTTAATTCGGGCATTGAAGCAGATAAATCTGTTTTTTCAAATGGATCTTTTGCCAAATTGTAGATTTCGATAGTTGGCTCTTGGTCTTTCACATTTTTGATTACAGCTTTCATATCACCTTTGCGGATTCCCTGAGCCTGTGAACGCTCCCAATAGAGGTACTCGTGTTGAATTTGTTTTTTATCCTTACCTAAAAGTGTAGGTAAATAAGATATTCCATCAATGTTATCGGGATTTTTTACATTGGCAATCTCTGCACAAGTTGGCAGGAAGTCCCAAAAGGCAGTAATGTGATCAGATGTACTTCCTGGTTTGATTTTTCCTTTCCAGCTAGCAATAACCGGACTTTTTATACCGCCTTCGTACACTTCACTTTTACGACCATGAAGTTGTCCGCCAGTATGTAAGTAGCTGTCTTCAGCCGGCCTTAGTGCAGTGCCATTATCACTTGCAAAAATGATCAAGGTATTGTCTAGCAGATTCAATGCTTTCAGTTTTGCAACAATGTCACCTACTTCTGTATCCAAGCGTGAAGTCAACGATGCATATTTAGGCACAGAAAAAGCTTCTTCATGCGCAACACCTTTTGGAAAACCTGTTTTTTTTGCATAATATGCCAACACAGAATCATCCGGTTGATGATATGGCTCATGCGGCAATGTAGGTGCAAAGTAAAGGAAGAAAGGTTTGTTCTTGTTTTTATCAATAAATTTCAATGCTTCGTCTTCAATAACAACCGGACTATAAACCGTATATGGCGTTGTAATATTGCCGTTTAGAGTAACTGAATCCTCATTTTGACGCAAATAAGTAGTAAAATAATCGTGTGCATGTATTTGACCGAAATAACCGTAAAATTGATCAAATCCGTGACTCATTGGCGAACCTTCAGTTTTTGGACCTCCAAGTCCCCATTTACCAAACGCACCGGTAGTATATCCTGCACTTTTTAGCACTTCAGCAACCGTAACTTCACCTGCACGTAATGCAACATTTCCGTCTTCATAACCAATATCTCTGTTATCTCTGATCCAAGCATGTCCTGTGTGTTTACCGGTCATTAAAGCTCCTCTGGAAGGTGCTGAAATGTTAGAACCACAATAGGCATTTGTAAATCTCATTCCCTGTTTTGCCAACGCATCTATGTTGGGAGTTTCAATCACTTTTCCACCGAAACAACCTGCTTCGTGATATCCCATGTCATCAGCCAGGATAAAAACGATATTCGGTTTTTCAACTGGTTTTGAAACAGTTTTCTTTTCTTTTGCACCTGCATTTAATGCTAAAAGCGAAACTGCAGGTAATAATAAATTATTGATTTTCATTTGAATATATTTTTTTATATGTGACTTTATTGTTTATGTAAATATTTCAAGATGTTGGTTATTCCCCATCTCGAGATTCAACCCAACCTGCGGGCATTGGAACTGTTTTAAAACCGTATTTCTCGAAGAACTTATCAAACATATTGTAGTACTTCTCTTTGTACATTTTTTGGAGTTTTGCTTCACGTGCTTGTGGATAATAATCAAATATATCTCCTTTTCCAAACATACGTGGATCGTTTTGAGCCGTCAATGCTTTTTCCATTTTAGCTTTTAACTCTTTGACAACCGAAGCGTATTTTGGATTAGCAGCTAAATTATGTACACAATCTTTGTCTTTGGTAATGTCGTAAAGTTCATCGGCAGGACGTTTCCCAAATGCCATCAAGTAGTATTTATAATCTGCATCTGACTCTTTCAGTTCAGTCAAATAGGTTTTGGTAGGAGAATCATCGCAATTGTTATATCCGTATTCAGGATCACCTGCCGGCCATCTATTTTCTTTGTAGTTGTGAGCATAGAGGTATTTATCGGTTCTTATTGCCCGCACTGGGTATCCAACAGCTATTTGGTCACCATCGATACGTCCCATGTCGTGACGTTCTCTCCCCACCAATGAATAATCTCTGGTTTTATCAATTCTTCCAGATTTATCTGAAAGTAATAAATTAAGAAAACTTTTTCCTGTCATTTGCTCATGAGGTTTCAAACCAGCAGCTTCCATAATGGTTGGTGCAACATCCGGGAAATTCACAAAATCGGTGACAGTTCTACCGGGTTTAATTTTAGCTCCCCAGCGAACTACCAATGCTTCGTGGAAATCTTCGTCATAAATCTGACCTTTCACCCGTGGGAAAGGCATTCCCTGATCGGAAGTGGCAATGATAATGGTATTGTCGAGCAAACCACGTTTAGCCAACGATTCCAAAGCTTTACCTATCATCATGTCGTGGTATTCTACTTCTACACCATAATCAGCTAAATCACCACGCACTAATTCATTGTCGGGTAAAAACTCCTGAACAGGTACATTAGATATATCTTTACCAGCTTTTTTGTACGAATCTTTTTCGTATTTACGATGCGCTTCATGTGTTCCAAACCAGAAGCAAAAAGGTTTACTTCCATCTTGTTTGTTCAAATACGCTTCGAAATTGGAGGCATAATCCTGTTTGCTGATGCCTTTGGTAGGTGGTGTTAACGAAATATCATTGTATTCCCAACCAGCCGGATTGTGCTCACCGTAAAATACACCCGGTGCCCAACCTTTACCGGTAAACCCAATATTATATCCGCTTTTTTCCAATTGTTCAGGGTAAAATGTGAATTTGGGAGGCATTACCGGTATGTGATTACAAGCTTCTTCTAGCTGCCATGAGTAGCGACCAGTGAGGAAACAAGCTCTTGATGGTGAACTTTTTGGATTACAAACATACGCATTGGTAAATAATACACCTTCCTTGGCAATGCGGTCAAAATTGGGCGTTTTAATGTACTTGCAACCATAAGCGCCCATGCTGGTGCGCGAAATATCGTCGCCCATAATAACCAAGATATTTGGCCTTTTTGTTTCACTTGCAACATTTGACGAAACACAAACGCCTGCTAACGCTAATGTCAGTGAAGTGCTGTTTAAAATTGAATTTTTCATTCTATTTAAATTTTATTTTTTTCTTGTAATATCAACTTCAATCCCATTGAAAATATCATCCGTTTTATCGGTGTTTTGCAATGTAAAATCTGAACCGAATTTTCCACTTTTATCAACAATGGCATCTGTGATGGTCACGGTTTGAGTTTTCCATTGATTGTCGCCAACACCCTTCACATTTAAGGCTGATTTCAATGCTTTACCTCCGTTGTTATAGTTAAGCGACCATGTAGATCCGGCATTTTTATCAAGCCAGATAATTGTAAATTTGAGGGTTGCTGGCTTTGAATTGGCAAACATCTCGTCATCAAATTTAAAATACATGGTATTTTTGCCGGTTGCATTTTCAAACGAACGGGCAAATCGATCGTATTTTGAGGAGTTCTTGTCAATGGTTCCACGAACTCTGAAAAGACCAATGGAAGTTTCGTCAGGTTTAATTTGTGTCAAGAACCGTTCATAATTTCCTTCTGCAATATCCCATCCCGCATCATTATAACCCGTCTGTCGCTCACGTTGGTTCACCTGACCGATAATAACAGCATCTAAATCATCAATTCTAGCACCTCTTGCTTGATATGCTTTGCAAATATTTACATATCGTTCACGATTTTTTTCATTCGCTTTTCCGAATGATTTCTCAGGAAATTTTACTGTATCGGCAGCATTGAGTCCTTCGTGAAACACTGATATTGCTGCAGTAGCAGTGGCAGGATAAACCTGTTGCGCATATTTATTATACATTCTGAAAATGTCGCTAATTTCCTTATGCTCATAAGCATATATAATAGCGCCTTTGGTAATATTTGCAGAAGAGAGACCTACGTTTAATGCACTAAGTGAGCACCAGTAAAAGCCTAATTCTTTGTTAATATTGAATATCGGTTTGTTCCATGATGCATCCATTTCCGCCGCCGAAAACAGTTTCATTCCTTTTGGATTGATCAGGTAAGGCGTCCATTGCTCTTTGAATGATTGCTCGCCGGTTAAATGATGACCTCTGTTATAAGCGCCACCTTTAATCCCAAAACCGATTTGAGGGTCAATGGTCTTCATCACCCAATTGTATGCAATGGGTTGTTTTTCAGGGTCTACACCATTAA
>JBAXMR010000185.1:0-5080 GCA_037134195.1 Paludibacter sp.
GATATATACAAATTTTTAAAACAATTTTTGACTATAAAAACAAACTCTAATTACACACGATCTGAGATCGAACATAAATAATGAATAGAACGCGGATTTTCGCTGATATAGCGGATTTTAAACGGATTTTAATTCCGACATGTCGGAATGATTTTCAACCATTTACAATCTTATCAGTCATGCTTGCAAATGTCGTGGTTTTATCTTATGAACCCTTAGTCCCTATAATAAAAAAGATTTATCCCTTATTATCATATATTATTGTTGTTATATACGGTTGATTTCAGCATAATGAAAATCATTGCTTCAATTATTATTTTAAATTCAGCCAGCAAGAGAAGAGTAGTACCGGAAAAACTTTCCAGATTTTCTATTATACATAATATAAATTATAGGAACAAATCACTCAGAATTCCAAACAGCTGTTACGTGGCTTATAAGCCCTCAAAACAACAGTTATTTATGCTTGATTAGAATTGATGAGAATTGATGAGAATTGCGTGAATGAAATTATGCGGAACAAATTGCAGCAGAATAAAATTCTCAGAAAGTAGTGTGAGAAAAAAACAGAATAAAAAAATCTGATTCCAACATTGAAAAATTCTATCGGTATTTGTTTGAAAATCTGTGGGATTGAATAAATACACAAATATTGAATTTTTGATAAAAATTATTCAATCATTGCAAAATGTTTTTTTATGCTGAAGAGAGATTTAGACTTAATAGATAGTCATGCAAAATTATTTTTAGATACCCTACTCCTTATCCAATAATTTATACATAAATACATTAACTTAATATATGGATAGCTCCAACAGTGTATTTTAATGTTCAACCCACTTTGGGGTTGTGCTTTTGTGAGTTTATCTTCAACCGGTTGTGCTTCGCTTACCGGTGGTTATTCATATTAAACTCCTATCGGATTTTTCATTAGCTTATAAACGATAAGATATTGATTATAAATCATATAACAGGCTGTATTGTATTTTACTATAAACTATAAACTGCTAACTATAAACTCCTGATTTTCCCTACTACAAACTATAAACTGCCGACTATTAACTAACCTACCTGGACTATCTTTGCACTGCCGGCATGTTTCACTTCAGTTATTTCGCCTCCAAAACCCACTTTGCCAAATTCAATACCGATACTGAGCAATACGCATACATTTTCGGTCATAAATTCACGTAATTCCTCGTTCATATTCAGCTCTAAAGTCTGTTCTTTCAATACATTATCGGCCGAATACCAATCTGTAGCTTTTTCCACACACACTCCCTGCATTAAATCCACCAGCGGTTCAAAGTTATAAAACAGATTCTGAGGATTATACACCAAATCCGAAACCGTTCCGAGACTCACAATCAGGCGGAAATAAGGTAATCGCTGTACATTGAGTATATCGTTGGCGGTATTAATGCGTGGAAAAGTGACTGTGGCTTCCAGCATTTCACGGTTAATGTGGCAGTTTGGTAATACCCTCAGCACACTATTCAATGGATAATTGCGGTTGAAACTGAATCCCTCCAGTGCCTGGCGATACGTGCTCAGATACAACCTACGTTCACCCTGTTTACCTAACTGATCCATTTTCATTAGGTTTTTACCAATACCTGTCCATACCGGCGACAGATTGAAATCGCACAGCCGGTAATTGGAACCTACGGCACATCTCACCGATCGGGCAAATTGAACGCATGCCCCCCACTCCTGTTGATGCTGCCGTAGTTTTTCGAACTCCGGACCTTTGGCCATTCGCTGCTTGCTGGGTCCGCCTTTGGTGCGCATAATTACCTGGTCACTTCCCACCCTGGTGTAAAACGTTACTCCTTTTATACTGCCTGTTACCTGCAGTGCTCCACGTACAATTGCCATCTCTCTATTTACGATTTAGTCAGTTACAATTTACTATTTAAAGACAGTTTCTGTTGTCTTTATTCTTTGCTCTTGGTTCTATAATCTAATAACTTACAAAGGTATATTATTTGATTAATATATGCAAGCACTATGTAAATATAATGTATTTATATAATTACATTACATTATCATGTGAATACCGTAACATATCCGTGTAATAACCATTATAAAATTGTAGTATTAACGGTAAAAGAAAGCCGTTCAACGGAAATTGAACGGCTTCTGATGTTGTACAATGATTCAGTGAAACGCTGAAAAAAGGCTGTTAAAACTTTACTATTTTGTACATCACGGTGTGCTGATGAATAAGCGGATTGTGGTGCGAAAAAAAGATGGTACCGTTGACAGGTGACTTGATGACGCTCCTCACCTCCCCTGTAAACGGGTCGAGAATTTTGGCAAGTATGTCGTTGGTTTTGATTTCATCGCCGGCTTCTTTGATGGGATAAAGTATGCCCGATTGATCGGATATGATAGTTTCCAAATCCTGTTCTTTCATCACAAAGGAGTTGTGACCATCGTGTATGCGGTGGTTGATAATGCCGGTATTGTGCAAAAAACGGAGTACCGAAAGCCAGGCCATTTTTGCCTTTTCCTTGTTGATATTGTTGGTGTCGCCTGAATAGATAGAGAATGCATGCGTACCGAAAATCTGCCAGTTGTAGTTGAGCACCGTGGTGTCGTATGGTTTGGGTTTGCGGATAAGCACGTAAGGCAAGCCAAATTTGCGTGCCAGCTTAATGTCCTGAAAACCCGTTTCCATCATGCGAACGTGGGGTATAAATTCGCCGGGCATATAAAAGCTGGCCATCTGAATGCCGTAAGTATAGTTGCGTACATTTTCAAACAGGGCTGCAGCAATACGCTGGGTGGTTTCGCCTTTATCGTAACCGGGAAACATACGGTTTACATCGGTATTATCCATTGCCCAGAAACGCTTGTTGATATTCATGGAGAAATGATTGGCTGAAGGTATAATCAGTATTTCGTGACCCGGATTGATCATTCCATCTTTTTCCAGTTGAATCAGGTTTTTTACTATCTGTGAGCAGGTAAATTGCTGTTGTACTTCGTCCCCTCGCATGGCACCGACTATGGCTACTGATTTTTTGCCTTCGCCAAAGCGAAAACCCTGTATTTTAAATTCGTCCCTGTAGGGCGATTTCATGCTGAATATAATTTCCTGTCTCATGCGTTTAAATAATAAAAAATATATTATGTCGTATTTCAGTTTTAATAGTAGAGTTTATATAGGTTTGATTGTTTGTAAGAATGGAACGCGGAATAACGCTGATATAGCGGATTTAAGACGGATTTTATTCCGACATGTCGGAATCGAAGATCAACGCAGTTAATGATAAAGACTTAGTTCTTTAAATCAAACCCGATTTATCGGGGATAAAATCCTTTTATTGATCCGTATTTACATTTTATGCCGTCAAGTCGGCACGTCGAAATACTCTGTCTGAACAAATCCGCTAAATCCGTGTAATGCCGTCAAGTCGGCATCTTCGATCAGCGTTCCAATTCTTTATTTAAAAATATATAATTCGATATATCAGATACTTATAACTTGTATAATGCCTGATGAAAATGCTTTTTAAATTGCTGTCTCATTTTTGGGACGGCATATAGTGTTAAATTCACAGGGCTTTAGCCAAATATTAATCACTATTTGTCAAAAGCCAATATAAATCTATATTCAGCTATCCGTCCCATAAATGGGACGGCAATTGATATTATTCGTTTCATTGTGCTGATTTCTCTGAAAAGATACGTGCAATCAATGAACCTTCGTACACCACCGGATAGGTTCTGAGGGTAAACAGCAGCCCATCGACGGGTGATAAGACATCCTGCAGTACAACACCCTCAAAGGGGTCGACAATGCGGCAGAGGAGGTCGCCTTTGCGTACATTCACCGAGTGCGATACAGTAGGGATGATAATTCCGGATGATTCGGCATTCAGAAAAACCACTTCGCCGGTAGTCGACAGGCGGGGTTTGCTCATTTCGGCGGGTTTAAAGCCTTTGATCATCTTCATGCTTTTCATCAGGTTGAGGATTCCATCCACCAGGCGGTTGCCGTAATCGAGGGTAATGCGCATACCGATACCCATTTCAACCACGATAGTGGGCGTTTTCAGCACGTTGAGCGAGTGTGCCAGCGTTGATTCAAGCACCGTGGCTGCATCGTGTACCCAGATGAAATCAATGTTGAGCATTTGTGCGTACGGAATGAGCTTTTTGCCCATTTGAACGTTGATACGTGCCTGAGGCATTTCGCGCAGAAAGATATTACTGGCATGAATATCAATCACCATATCGGCACCTTTCAGGTCCTGAATGATTTGCCAGGCAGTATGCTCTATCAGATGGCCGTTCGGGTCACCGGGGAAAATGCGGTTCATATCCAGGTCGAATGTTGGAATGCCCCGCGTAACGGAATCGACACCCAGCGGATTCAGAGCGGGATAAACATCCACCGTACCGTTGAGCAGGTCAATATTTTCATTCAGCCGGCGTATGAGTTCGAAACAGACGTATTGCCCTTCGAGTTCGTCGCCGTGTGTACCGGTTACTATACATATTCGATTGTTGCCTGTTCCGTTTTGGATTGTTTGTTTTCTGATAAGTAGCTGCTCATCGACAGGCAAACCTTCTGAGATAATTGTTTTAGTCATTATTGTTTAAATTCCGGAATCTGTTTTTTTGTTTTTATTGTTGCAAATTTAGCTTTGTTGACCGTTGGTTTGCAAAGGCAGTAATCGGGTTTGCCGCTAGGCTTGTCAAGAAATTTTTGTAAATTTCATTTTTATAAATGCTATTATATCAGTAATTTATATTTTGTGTAGATTTGCGGTTTTTGCGTTCTTTTTTTTCTTTTTATATGCCCTCAAAAGTGAAATACATATCAGAACCCCGTAGTGGGTTCAACATCAATCAAATATAAAAGTTCAACCCACTACGGGGTTGTTTTTCTGAGTGTTTACTTATCCCCCGGTTGTGCTTCGCTTACCGGGGGTTATTCACATTAAACTCCTACGGAGTTTTTCAGCAAACACTACTTCTTACTGCAACTATCAGCTATAAATTATTAACTATAAACTCCTAAGAAACAAATGATTAATAGAACGCTGATTTTCGCGGTTTAAGCTGA
>JBAXMR010000186.1:0-4884 GCA_037134195.1 Paludibacter sp.
CTTCGCTGTTATTAGCCTTCGGCGATAGTAGCTTCGCTGATATTTGCCTTCGGCGTTATTTACACTGCGTGTGATATTTGCCTTCGGCGATAGTAGCTTCGCTGATATTAGCCTTCGGTGATATTTACACTGCGTGTGATATTTGCCCTGCGGGCGTTATTAGCTTCGCTGTAATATCACGAACGAAGTGAGTAAATATCAGGAACGAAGCGACTTAATAACGTGAGCGAAGCGAATATCAGCAGCGACGCGAATAAAAAAACGAATAAAAAATGAAACGAATTTTACTTGTTGAAGATGATGTAAACCTGGGCACTACGCTGGCCGGAGCATTGGAAACGCTGGACTATGAGGTATGTTACCTTATTCATGGAGAAGGTGTAATGGACAAATACCATGATTTTAAACCAGATTTGGTTATCCTGGATATAATGCTGAATAGTGTGCTGGATGGTTTTGAAATAGCCCGATTAATACGTTTGGAGAATGATTTGCCAATCTTATTTACTACCTCACGCGATGGAAATGAAGATTTTAGAGTTGGTCTCAGTATCGAAAATTCGGACTATGTTCGTAAGCCTTACAAACTGATGGAAGTCACGATGAGATTAGCCAAACTTTTATCGTTGAATGAAAAAACAGCTAAAAGAACGGAAATCATATCCATTGGTCATTTCCGCTTTATACCCGAAGAACAGTCCCTGGTGTACGAATTCGATAAAATTCATTTGAATAATTATGAATCGGCCGTGCTGGCTCTATTGAGTAAAAGCATCAATGAGTATTTAAGCCGCGAAGATATTATTAAATCGGTGTGGAATGTGAAAGATCCGAAGATAAAAGATGGTTCATTAAACAATGTGCTTACCCGTTTGCGGAAATACATGAATCAGGATAATAATGTGAATTTGGAAAGCAAAATTGGTTTAGGCGTGAAGATAACCATACAAAAATAAGCTTCTTAACTTCAATTAGAGTGCTGAATGAATTTTATCCCATGTTTTTAGGGATGAAATAAAGTGGTATGTTAATAATTGTACCCAAATGCAACAATTTTCATCCACAGATAATCCCCACGGCCGAATGATGAATGTAAGTACTTGTTGTGCTGTCAATACCAATATATATACCAATGTCGTTTAGTTAAGCATTTACAAAGAAATAAGGGTAAAACCAGAAGGTATATTCTCACTACTAAGGGTAAAGAATCAAGATAAACAGGGTATTTTATCCCTTAGTAGCTAAAATTTCAAAAAGCAAAAGCACCCTTATTCTCTTATTTGTATCTTATTGCAATTTTAAATTTCTTATCTAAAAGACATTGATATATATACCCGAAATTTTGTGTTTAAATCCCGAAAATCAATAATGGATTTGGTAAAGAAAGATAGCATTAATTAAATGTAATCTGTCAGTATATCCAGAAAATACTTCGATCGTTTACTGAAAAGACTACCGAAGAATGGAAACAGGCAAGAAAACGAAATTCGACTTTCTTGGATTTAGTTTTCATCCAATGGCTAAGAAGTCAAACAAGGGTGGAGTATTTTTGGTTTATGACTGTTAGATAAGCAAGAAATCCTATTCCAAAATAGTAGGTGTGCTGCGAAACAGTAAATTTGACAGATGGGCAAAATCTTGGGATGATATTGTTGTTTTACTGAACGATAAGATACGTGGTTGGATACAATATTACGACAAATATCGGCGTAGTACCCTTAGAAATGTATTCCAATATATCTTCTTGAACTTCAAACCGGAGTATTGATAAGTCCGATGGTAGTTGCCAAAAAGACATGAGAAAATCGTCCATTTAAAACACCATTTTATATTAATGTTATAAATGAAGGAGTTGAACTATGAATCAATCGTTGGACGAAGAAAGCGTGAAAGGATTAGTTTTATATCGTGTGGAGCGATCAAAAGAAACTATCTCAATGGTGCAATTAACCGATTGTATTACGCTTGCTATTATATTGCTACTGCCTTGTTAATCAAAAATGGCATTTCTACACAAACTCATGCCGGTACAAAGCAAATGTTAGGTTTACATTTCGTAGTTAACGGAAAATTATCACTCAAAATCAGTAATACTTATGCTACTCTCTTTGAAAAAAGACACAGCAGTGATTATGATGACTTTGCATATTATGATAAAGATACGGTGGAAAAACTATATCCTCAAGTTGACGAATTTATTCATGCCATTGAAAACCTAATCAGTTTATAAAGTTAACTAAGCATACTAAATATTTGATAATAACTATCGACCAAATCGCTTCAAGCGATAGAGTCGATAGTTATTTATTCCCTCTGCATATGTAATATTTGCAATTACACGTCTGCGTATGATTTTCACTCTAAACTCCTAAGAAACAAATGATGAATAGAACGCTGATTTTCGCGGTTTAAGCTGATCGAAGATGCCGACTTGACGGTATTTTAAACGGATTATTAAAATGCAAGCATTTTTGATTTTGCTCTTTAATCAATACCGATTTATCGGTATTTCTAATCCGTTTTTTTTATCCGTTATATCAGCGTAAATCAGCGTTCCATTCTATTTTCTTTTGTTTCATTTAATTTTTAGATTGGTATTCCCAATCTGTAATGCTATGAACTAATTTATTCCGCCCACCCATCGCTACCCCTGCTAACGAGTGATAATATTGCGTGGGATTATTTAAGCTGTAAATAAACTTTGCCACACGATGCAATTTTTGCGGCAGCTAGTAGCTAATCTTCGTTCTATTTTTTTATTTCATTGAAACAAAGATTTTTAAAGCATCAGGTTAATCTTCACACCTCATTTGTAGGTATTTTAATGGAAAGCACTCACTCAAAATGATGAGATTTAATCTATTGTTTCTATTGTGGATTAATCTATAACTTACTAATTCTACTTTACCAAATTAAAGATTAAACCACAATAGACACAATAGTTTCATACTTTTGGCAATAAAAGTGAGAAATATCACTTAAAATACCTTCAGGTATTTATCTATTGTGTTCTAAAATTTGTTTTTTACTTTGTTTTCTATTGTGTCTATTGTGGTTTAAAATTGACCAAATTCTATTTTAGTAAAGTAGAACTAAGTAGAATTATCCTAAACTGGTTTTCTCAAAACATAAAGGTAACAATTCCCTGATATTATCAATCTGATAAATTTCGTCCGTGCCATAAAGTAAAACGGTAATATCTTTCTCAAATCGCATCTCTGTTTCGAGTAAAACCTGACGACAGGAACCGCAGGGCGTTACCGGATTTTTCAGGAATTCACCTTTGGTAAAAGCAGTAATGGCTATTGTTTTCACCGGTACATCTGGGTATTGAGCATTAGCATAAAATATAGTAACCCGTTCGGCACATAGTCCGGAAGGATAGGCTGAATTTTCCTGATTACTGGCAGCAAAAACTTTTCCGTTTTCAAGTTCAACCGCAGCACCTACATGAAATCCGGAATAAGGTGCATAAGCCTTGTTGACTTGTTCTTTAGCTGTATTTATTAATTGTTGCTTCGATGAATCCAGTTCATCAAAACTGAAAACTGTAACTTTCGTTTCAATAATTTTGTGTTGCATTATAGATTAGTTAAATAAAAAATATAATCGGGGTTAGTACTTGCTTTTTGTTGTTTTGCACTTTTCTGGACGTCTTTGTTTCGTACAAAAATATAAAATTATCTAATCTAAACAGCTGTATTGATAAAATAGTTTTAAATTTGTGGCAAAATAGGGTTTCAAAACACCATATAAACATAGTAAATCCTGTTTTTCACGACTTTCAGGTAACAGGATTTTTGTCTTTGTCAATGTTCATTACGAGTATGATTGCTGAATTAACTACTAAACTCACTAAAATGTTTTCAACAAACATACACATCTTATATATATTTATCTTCTTCACGCAGCTTTCCATTGCCCAAAACCGTAATCAGGTCTATCAGGCATACATCAATCAGTATTACAAATTAGCAATCAGACAACAGAAAGAACATAATATCCCGGCCAGTATAGTGTTAGCTCAGGGTTTGCTGGAATCGGGTGCAGGCATAAGCGATTTTGCCAGACAGTCCAACAATCATTTCGGCATTAAATGTAATAACGACTGGTTAGGTGCAACCATATATCATGATGATGATAAAAAAGGGGAATGTTTCCGAAAATACGAAAATGTACTGGACTCTTATGAAGACCACGCATTGTTTCTAAAAAACAGACAACGGTATGCCTTTCTGTTCTACCTTGCGCCTTATGATTATGAAGGCTGGGCTCACGGTTTGAAAAAAGCCGGTTATGCCACCGATCCAACTTATGCATACAAGTTGATTTCAATTATTGAGGATTTTAACCTTCACCGTTTTGATGTGGGCGAATTTGCACCGGTCACCTCCATTCAAAAAAACAATGCATTAACTCAGAGTAGTATGGGTTATATTCATGCCCGAAATACCCATTCAGTTTTCAGAGTAAACGGAGTAAAATTTATAACTTCCTCGTGGGGCGACACGTATGCAAGCATAGCCAATGAGTTTAGCTTAACACCTGAAAAAATAGCTGAATATAATGAACTTGATGAAAAATCTGATCTTCAGGCTGGAATGAGAGTTTACATTGAACAAAAGAAAACAAAAGCACCCCGCGAATGTGAAACTCATATGGTAGAGGACGGTGAATCGATGTACAGTATTTCACAGGATTATGGTATAAAAGTGGAAAGTATTTATCAACTCAATAAAATTCCATTTACCGAAGGAGTTTCGTACGGACAGGTATTGAAGCTAAGATAGGTTTGAGTAGGTAGCTGTAGTTTATAGTTGGTAGCATTACAGATTGGAAATACCAATCTAAAAATAAAATGAAACAAAAGAAAAGAGAATGGAA
>JBAXMR010000187.1:0-4658 GCA_037134195.1 Paludibacter sp.
TATTTTACTTTGGATAAGAATACTTATCACAACTTGTGATAAGTACTCGGAAGATGTAGACCTTGCATTAGACCGAGAATTTTTAGGTTTTAAGGGTGATATTAGTCGCACACAAGTAGGGAAACTAAAAGATGCCTCGAATAAATACATTTCAAATGATTTTTATAATGCACTTCAAGCTGAGTTTCAAAATGCTGGAATTACAGATGTTAAACTTCAAATTGTAGATAGAAAAGACCCGGATGATGACCCTGTAAAGATTGAAATCATTTATCCGGCCATAGTTGAATACACAGAGTATATTCAACCTCGTGTTTTGATTGAAATTGGGAGTCGTTCGCTGAGAGAACCCTTTACAGTTTGCTCATTTCGTTCCATTATTGGAGATGAATTTCCAAATCAACCATTTGCCGATAGCTTTATTGAAATAGCATGTGTAAATCCGGAAAGGACATTCTTAGAAAAACTATTTTTGTTACATGAAGAGCATCAGCGACCGCTTGAGAAAATGAAAATTGAACGTAAAAGTAGACACTTATATGATATTGAAAAAATATCAAAAACTGAATTTGCGGCTAAAGCCATTGAGGATAAAGATTTATATAAATCAATTGTAGCTCACCGCGAACGTTTTACTAAAATTGGGGGTGTGAATTACCTCACCCATTTCCCACCAACCTTAAATCCTATTCCTCCAATTGAAACTATAGCTTTGTGGGAAAAAGATTACAAAGAGATGCAAGAACAAATGATTAAAGAAGACAGTTTACCTTTCGAAAAATTAATTGCAGAAATTCAGTCAACTGTAAATCAGATTAATAAAATAGAATTTTAATAGAGATTAGAATCCAATAGGTATCAAAATTAAAACGGAGTTTGCCTTAGTTAGCAAACTCCGTTTTTTCTAAAACTATAACTGAACCATTATTACATATCCACAACTTTAAATTCAACCCTTCTGTTTTCAGCTTTTCCGGCTACAGTTTTATTTGTTGTAATTGGTTTTGTTTGACCAAACCCAAATGCTTTCATTTGTGCTGGTTTTGCGCCCTTACTTATCAGATAATTCATTACTGAATTGGCTCGTCTATTGGATAAATCCATATTCGCTGCCGGTTTACCTGCATTATCAGTGTGACCTGAAATATCAATCGTTAATTTTTGGTTTTCATTCAGAATGGTCGAAACCATATTCAGAACAATCAAAGCTTCAGGAGTCAAATCAGCTGTTCCGGTATTAAAGTTCACGTTTTTGAATTTGAAAACAAGTCCTTTTTCTATTTTGACTATAGGATCAAGACTGATTTCTTTTTTCACGCCACGTGGCACATTGGTAAGGTCAACAATTTGACGTTGTGGCACATACCCTGTAGCAGCAACTTCAATTTCATACGACTTTCCTTCAGGAACATCTACTTTGATTGTTCCTGTCTTATCAGCTTTTGCTGATTTCACAACTTTATCATAGTTTTTCACCAAAATAGTAGCTTCAACAGGAGCAGCAGTTTTTGAATCAACTACTTTTGCAAGTAATTGAACACCCTGAATTTCAGGAATCAACGCAAAATCTTTCTGAATATCCTTATTGCTGGCTGTTAAGTCCACTTTCTGTTGCTGTGGAGCATAGCCCGGAGCTGAAACTTCAACATCATACACTTTTCCTTTGGGCAATTCCAGATTAAACTGACCGTTATTATCCGCTTCAACAGTTTTTACAGGTTGACCGTTCGATTTTACGGTTATTGTTGCTTTTACCGGTGCTTTTGATTTAGAATCTGTTGCCTTACCTGCATAAGCTACATTTTGTTTTACAGAAACTAACGCAAAATCTTTTTGAACATCATTGGCATCACCTGTCAAATCAATGGTTTTATTTTGTGTTACATAACCCAGTGCTGAAACTTCCACATCATATACTTTTCCTTTTGGCAGATCAACATTAAATTGTCCGTTTTTATCCGCTTCAATGGTTTTCACAACTTCACCGTCATTGCCCTTAATCACCATCTTGGCTTTTGCAGGAGCAGCCGTTTTGGCATCTGATGCTTTACCCGATAATGAAACTGTTTTAGGAGCTTGTTTTAAACCAATATCTTTCTTTACGAGTTTTCCGACTGTATTCAGATTTTCAGTTTGGGGAACAAAACCCGGAGCAGAAACTTCAGCTTGATATTTTTGACCAACCGGTAGCTTTACTTTGTAATTTCCGTTTTTATCTGCCTCGACAGTTTGTATTACCTTTCCTTTACTTTTAATTACGATTGTAGCTGGTACTCCTGCTTTTGTTTTTGAATCTGACACTTTCCCTGACAATTCAACTACACTCGCACATTCGCCAAAATTAATCTGAACGCCAAGCTCCAACCCCAATGCTCGTGTTTCTACGATACCATTACGGCTTGCAAGCGTATTTAAGGTTGTGGCAGTGTTTGCCAGAATGGTAGTTGCGGGGCTTGTTTTTACATTTTGTAAACCATTCATCCATTTCACACCACCATAAAGCGACATTTTTGGGTTCAGTTTGTACTTTGCTCCAAGGGTTGCTTCTAATCCTAAATTAGATTGAGCATTGATTTTACCACTGCCTGAAACCGCTTTGTTGGTTGGATAATAATAAGGCGAACCCGGTACATCTACATCAAAAATCAACACATTATAATCAGGATAAAAGCCGGTACGGGTCACTATGGCTGTGCTACTATACGTTGCACCTAAGTTTATTCCGTAAGCCACGCCAAAAGTTGCAAAACCGCTCCATTTTTGTGTAAATGCATAATCTACTCCCAGCTTTACAGGAATATCCAAAAATGTCATGTGCTGACTTTCATTGATTCCTTTTGCTGTTTCAGTCAGATAGAAAGTTTGCATACCGTTCAGAACTTGTTCGTATTCCGAAGTCCAGCCTTTGTTCGTGTAATCGCCTTGACGGTTGCTGTTGTAATTGGTAATGCCCAACCCAAGCGAAGCATTCAGGCTTAATTTGTCTTTTTTGTAAAAAGTGTAGACCACATCACCTCCGAGATTAAAGCCCAGACCGGATTTTTCTTCTGATTTAAACTGGTCACTAGTCAGATTGGTTATCAAAGGAGAAACAAACAACCTGTACGACCATGGATAAGGCGAACAATCCAACGTGCATTGATGCGTGTTTTGCGCCATACTGCTGACCGCAAACAGAGTCAGCAGAAATATCGATACTATATTAAATTTTATACGTTTCATGTTTTTATTATTTTGAAATGTTTATATTAGTAAATATCTGGTTTTGAGGGTTTCGCAGGAATGTGTTGAACTCACTCCTGCATTTCCCCTTAAACTTTATTGAATGATCATTTTTTGAGTTTGTACATAATCACCCAATGAGATTTCTACCGTATAAGAACCTGTTTTCAGTCCGGCAGCATTTATCTGATATTCAAATTCGGACGATATATTATCGAAAGAATATACTTTCTGTAAAATACCGTTTTGATTGAAGATTCTAACATTCAACTTACCATCCTGAGCATCGGTCAGACCAACCATAAAGTTACCATTATTCAGTGTAGGATATGCTTTAGCAGCAATGGTATGAAGTGCTACCGTTTTTACTGCCGAAGTTACTTTACAAGAATTGGTATCTGTTATGTTTACCATATACGTTGCTGACATATTAGTTGGAGGTAATACCAGGAACTGACGGTCGTTTACGATGGTCGAAGGCAAAGCTGTTCCATCAGAGTAAGTCCACAAGTAGCTGCTATACAGATTTAAGCGATTATCAACAATTAAAATCGATATATAATCTGATTTTTTCTTTTCGTAAATTACCGGTGTAGTAACGGTATAAACATCAACGGTCACGTTAGCAGAACTAATATCGCAACCCGTAGTTGCATTCTTAACGTACAAACTGTAAACACCTGCACCACTTGCCGGAACTTTATATTGATTGGTTGTTTGACCTGTAAGGTTATTTCCATTCAGTTTCCATTGGTATGAAAGTGTATTGTCAAAATTTGAGCAAACGATATTATCGCCCGGACAAAGTTTTATTTTGTTTTTAGCAGTTGAAGTTGGTACAAGAACCGGTTTTGCCGGAATAACATTGATTGTCATTACCACAGCTGTTCGTGTAGCACTTGCAACTAAACCACTCCATGATTCAGCATAATAAGTTGTGGCCGTTACTAAAGCTGTTGTTGATAATAGTGGAGTTCCGGCTGTTGCAACCGTGTACCAGCGTACACTTGAACCTGCAGGAGCAGTAGCTACTAAATCAGCAACAGTTCCACTTCCACACACTGCCTGAGCAGGATTAGCGGTTGGAGCTGCAGGTGATACTTCAATGCTGAATGTGGTAGAAACACTACCGCCGGAGTTTGTTGCCGTTAATGTATACATTGTTTTTGCCATCAAAGCACTTGGAGTACCCGAAATAACTCCTGTGGACGGATTCAATGTTACACCAGCCGGTAAAGCAGGACTGATACTAAATGTAATTCCAGTTCCTGTTACAGTCGGTACCATTAAAATATTAGTCGAATTAATCACCGAAATTACCGAACTTTGTGTTAAAGTAATTGGTGTTGGCGCAATCGCATTTACAGTTAAAGTGAATGTCGCAGTAGTACTTCCTCCGGTATTGGTGGCTGTTACCGTGTAATCGGTCTGAGTTG
>JBAXMR010000188.1:0-4586 GCA_037134195.1 Paludibacter sp.
GTATTGATTAAGGAGCAAAATCAAAAATGCTTGCATTTTTTTATCCGTTTAAAATCAGCTTAATCTGCGTAATTCAGCGTTCTATTTTTTATTTGTTTCTTTATAGTCGGTAATGATTACCTACAGTTTACTGGATAAATACAATGAAATTGCCTATTTTTGCACTACTCGCCACGGAGGTGCAAGCGTGGGCAATTATGCATCCTTTAATATGAGTCCGTTTTCGGGCGATAATTCGGTTCATCTGGAAGAAAACCATCAGATTTTATGCCGGAAACTGGATATTTCAGCCGAAAAGTTACTCATCCCTTACCAAACGCACGGAACTGAAATTCGCCTAATTGACCAAGCCTTTTTTCAACTTTCAGTTGACAAAAAAACACAATACCTGAGCGGTGTTGACGCTCTTATAACGTCTATTCCGGGTATTTGTATCGGAGTAACAACAGCCGATTGCGTTCCGCTTATTTTCTTTGATTCTTGTAAAAAAGTTGTTGCTGTAGCTCATGCCGGTTGGCGAGGAACCTGTGCCCGGATTGCCAAAAAAACCGTGTTGACAATGAATGAGAATTTTGGTTGTAATCCCACTGATATAGTAGTTTCCATTGGACCTTCCATTTCTGCTGAAGTATATGAAGTTGGTAACGAAGTCGTTGATAGTTTTAAAAATGCCGGATTTAATACTGAAGTAATCTTTAACAAGCGAAACGGTTCTGTTTATCTCGATCTTTGGGAAGCAAACCGACAATCGCTACTAAAAGCCGGAATTTTACCCGAACATATTGAAATTGCTGGAATTTGCACTTTTACCGAACACGAACGGTTTTTTTCGGCACGAAGGTTGGGACTAAAATCAGGAAGAATGTTGAGTGGAATAATGATTAAATAGTTTATAGTTAGCAGTTTATAGTTGATAGTGTCTTGTTTATGAAAATAGAAATATCTTCTGAAATAAATGAAACCTGCCCGAATCTGAAACTGGCAGTTATTCGTTGTGAAGTTAGGAATTCAGCAACATCGGACGAGTTCTGGCAGGAAATGGAAGTTGAAATTCAACGGATTAAAGCCATTTTTTCCATTGAAGAAATCAATAAACGACCGGAAATAGCGGCTACACGCCAGACCTATAAAGCATTGGGGAAAGACCCTAACCGCTATCGTCCTTCGGCCGAAGCTCTTTGTCGTAGGATTGTTCGTGAGATTGAGATTTACAAAGTCAGCACGTTGGTGGACATTATCAATCTGGTATCCATTCGAAGCGGATTCTCAATTGGTGGTTTTGATGCGAATAAAATTCAGGGAGATGTGGTGTTGGGAGTCGGAACAAACGAGGATGAATTTGAAGCCATCGGGCGTGGATTACTTAATGTGGAAGGTTTGCCGATTTATCGTGACCAAATTGCCGGAATCGGTACGCCGACCAGCGATAATGAACGAACTAAAATTACCGACTCAACAACAAATCTGTTGATGATAATCAATGGATATTCAGGTAACGAAGGTTTGCAGGAAGCTGTTGAACACAGCCGCGAATTGCTTGAGAAATATGCCGGTTTAGTTTCGTTTGATGTTGAATATTTCGGCTAATTCCAATGAGTTAATTGTTGTATATTAACATGGTGACTTCTTCAACAAACTCAAGTGCTTGCGGATAAAAATCTTCAACAATTTCTTTTGTCATAAAAACAAAATCTTCGTAATCTCCGGTTTGTCTTTTTTCAAAAAGAGAGCCAAAAGTATTAAAGAACTGCTTCGAGAGTTTGCCCGATTTTACAAAATGAAGAGCCAACATCTGCCTTACTCCGGCATGTGTATGAGTTTCAATCTGATTAGCAACCAACAATGCTGATGCAGCATAATAACAAGCATAATACAATCGGTTGATTGCCGTATTCCATAACTCATTTTGGGTCAGAATAACTACTTCCTTTAATGTGTTTCGGGCATTTTCAATTCGAAATTCAACAATTTGCTTTCGGCTTTCATCATTCATAGTTGAATACTTTCTTTAGTTACATTTTCAAAAAATGGTGTAATGGAGTATTTCTCAAACCACGTTTTTTTTGAAAAAATCTTCGGACTTATAATTACTCCTTTTTCAACCTCAAAATCAAAAAGCGGGTATGAAATCATTTTTTCATCCTCACTGCTAACTTTGTCTTTATCGAGCAAAATCAAAAGGTCAATATCACTATCAATTCGTGCCTCACCTCTTGCTTCACTTCCATATAGCCAAAACTGTGCATCAGGAGCAATTCTGTGCAACAGCAACTGGAGTTCAAATATTATTTCTGGGCGACTCATTGGTATCTCAAAAATGATTTTCACATATTCACGATGCAAATATACAATCTTATTGCAAATTAGTCACCTAATTCTGCTAAAATTTTCTCCAAATCCGTATCCAGTTCATGAAGCTGTTTTTTACAAAACTCCATCAAAACTGCTGCCCTTTTTACCTTTTCAGCAATCAATTCCATATTTACTTCAGCACTGTTTTCAAGTTCTGCCAGAATTTGTTCCAATTCGGCAACAGCTTCGGTATAGGTTTGTTTTTTCATAATTGAAGCCCCCTAAATCCCCCGATAGGGGACTTTTGAATAGTTTATTTGATGATATTTCTAAGCTTTTTTGTGAATTTAAAAAGAAATTAGTGCTAACTAAAGTCCCCTATCGGGGGATTTATTCATCCGAAAAATGTACCAGTACATGACGGTACGAATTGAAAATCTTCGATTTAGATACAAAGCCCAGGTACACTTTATCATCGTTCACCACCGGCAAATACCACGAATTAGTATCTTCAAACACATCCATTACCTTTTCCATTGGCATATTCACGTTCAGAGTGGTAGGTACCGATGTCATCAGTTTATTTACTTTGAACCTGTCGTACAAATCCTGTCGGAACATAATATTCCGCACCTCGTCAAGTAAAACAATGCCAATTATCTTATTTGTATGCGGGTTTAACACCGGAAATAAGTTACGTTTGGAGCGTGAAATATTTTTCACTAACTCACCCAGCATCATTTCAGGATGTAGTACAATAAAGTCGGTTTCGATAAAATTTTCCATTTTTAGCATTGAAAGAATGGCTTTATCCTTATGGTGTGTCATTAATTCCCCTTTCTGAGCCAAACGCATGGCATAGAGGCTGTGTGGTTCGAAAATGATAATCGTCAGATACGAAACAGTGGATACAATCATCAGTGTCATAAACAGGTTATAACCACCGGTAAGCTCGGCTATCAGAAAAATCCCCGTAAGAGGGGCATGCATAACGCCAGACATCAATCCCGACATACCCGCCAGTGCAAAGTTGGACTCAGGTACTGCAAAACCCACTAATTTGAGCAAATGCGAAACAACAAAACCCGTTAAGCAACCCACAAACAAGGAAGGTGCAAAAATACCTCCCACACCACCACCACTGGTAGTAGCAGCCGAAGCAAATATTTTAAATACAATAATCAATAAGAGATACACTATAATCACCCACGGGCTATTCCCCAAACCAAGGAACATACTTCGGTCGAGAACGGTGGACGAATGACCGTTGAGCAATGCCACAATGGTATCATAACCTTCGCCATAGAGCGGTGGGAACAGAAAAATAAATAAACTCAGCGTTGCACCACCTATTAATAGTTTGTAGAATGGATTTTTTACCAATCGGAAAATGCCTTCCAGACGGTTCATGCCGCGGGTAAAATAGAGCGAAACCAACCCACACACAATTCCAAGTAAAATAAGTGACGGAATGCGCGATACACTGAAACTTTCGTACGTGCCAAACTCAAAGGTAAACGAACTTCCGGAGAAAATGTATGACAGGGCAGTGGCTGTTACAGACGAAATAAGCAACGGAACGATGGCCGTAAGTGTCATTTCGAGCATCAGCACTTCCAGTGTAAACATAAGTCCGGCAATAGGAGCTTTGAAAATACCACCAATTGCACCTGCAGCACCACATCCAACCAGAAGCATCAGCGTTTTCTGATCCATCTTGAAGAAATTCCCCAGATTAGACCCAATAGCTGCACCGGTAAGTACAATGGGTGCTTCAGCTCCAACCGATCCCCCAAAACCAATGGTCACGGCACTTCCAACCAGCGAAGTCCAGGTATTATGAAGTTTCAGGATACTTTTGCGTTGAGAGATGGCATACAAAATCCGGGTTACACCATGGCTAATATTATCTTTTACCACGAAACGGACAAAAAGATAGGTTAGCGAAATACCAACGGCAGGAAATACCAGATACCAATAGTTGACTGAATTTTTGCTGAAGTTTTCAGTCAGCAGATTTTGAATAAAATGAATGCTCGATTTGAGTAGAAAAGCTGCTATAGCTGCAAAAACACCAACTAAAAAACTTAATATCAGAATAAAATTGCGCTCCTTGATATTCATTTCGCGCCACGCAATCATCCGTATATACCAACTCTTACTTTCCATACCTAAGGATAAAACTTAATGCAAAGATACAGAAAAATAATTGTAGGTTGAAGAACTTCGGATAAGCAGTCAGGGCTGACGCATTAAAAAATAACAATTCAATTATATTTTTAATTCGCAAATTA
>JBAXMR010000189.1:0-4524 GCA_037134195.1 Paludibacter sp.
GTTTTAATTTAATTATTGAATTTGAATTAGTTTTTAGTTTTGTTTCATTTTCACGGTGCAAAGAAACTTCGATAAGATTACAGTGTTTTGTCAAACCTATTACATTCTTATTACAAATAAATTTATCTCTTAAAAAGCCTGTAATTTAATAAATTTATTACCATAAAATATTTCAGAAACTTATCTGAAAACAGACAATTCGGAATGTAACATCTTTGTAACATCTTCGTAATTCAGATTTAATATCGTTGCCGTTTCTTTGCATGGAATTTAAAACAAAAAGGAGTGAAAAGGTTTTTTGAAAAGTTGGTTGAAGGTGCTTTACTGATAAGCGGAAGCATTACCAGTATCACCATTTTGCTGATTATTATTTTCTTGTTTAAAGAAGCTTCCGGCTTATTCACCAGTCCGGTGATAGAAGAAGGATATGAACTGGCATTAAACAAAACTAATTCTGTAAAGCATTTAACGTCTTACGAAATCAAAGAAATTTTTGATGGCAAAATATCAAACTGGGACGAAGTGGGTGGCAAAAACGAACCCATCGAACTGGTTCGGTTGAGCGACCTGACAAAATATTATACGGAAGCTGAACTGGGATCAAACTTTGAAAATATCCCAGCTAAAGCCAGTGAACTTACCTCAAAACATCCCGGAATTATTCTTTTTCTTCCTACTTCCTATATTAAAAAGGACTTCGATGGTACGTTATTAAAGCACGAAAACCTTCACCCCGGAGACTTTTTTGGTGGAAAAGAATGGTATCCTACTGCTTCTCCATCTCCTCAGTATGGCTTATTACCACTTTTACTCGGAACCTTGTGGGTGAGTTTAGGAGCTATTTTGCTTTCATTGCCTTTCGGAATTGCAGTAGCAATTTACCTGGCCGAAATATCGACCATGCGAATTCGTAATATTCTGAAACCTGTCATTGAATTGCTTGCCGGAATTCCTTCGGTGGTGTATGGATTCTTCGGACTGGTCATTATTGTTCCGTTTCTACAAAGATTATTCAATTTACCCGTAGGTGAAACTGCTTTGGCCGGTAGTGTGGTATTGGGAATTATGGCCTTGCCTACAATTATCACTGTTGCCGAAGATGCCATGCGAAATGTACCAAGAGCCATGAAAGAAGCCAGTCTGGCATTGGGAGCTACACAATGGCAAACCATTTATAAAGTAGTTATTCCGTATGCCAAATCAGGCATTACTTCGGCTGCTGTTCTTGGTATCGGGCGAGCTATTGGCGAGACCATGGCTGTACTTATGGTAACAGGTAATGCAGCCGTTATACCACACACTCTGCTAGAACCTGTCAGAACCATTCCTGCTACCATTGCTGCCGAACTTGGCGAAACCGCAGCCGGTGGTGGACACTATCAGGCACTGTTTATGTTGGGAGTAATTTTGTTTATAATCACCATGATAATCAGTATCAGTATTGAATTTATAAATAAAAGGAGAATATAGCCCCCCCTGCCCCCCCTTGGGGGGTTGAAAATTTCTATTGATAATGAAAAAGGCAAAATGAACAAAGAAAAAAACATAAAAAACCAAACTATCTTAGAACCCCCCAAGGGGGGCAGGGGGGCTTCAAAACAGAGATCGCAAGCTATTGCGTTCACTATTTTCAAACTGATGAGTTATTCGGTTGTGGCTATTTTATTTGTAATTCTCGGATTTATAGTAATACGCGGAATTGGCGTTATAAGTTGGGATTTTCTGACCAAAGCTCCCGAAGACGGAATGACCAAAGGTGGAATTTTTCCTGCCATAGTAGGTACATTGTGTTTAGTTGCCGGAAGTAGTATCTTTAGTTTTCCTATCGGTATCATGTCCGGCATTTATATGAATGAGTATGCCACAGGAAATAAAATAGCAACTTTTATACGCATTATGACCAACAATCTGAGCGGTGTGCCGTCGGTTGTTTTCGGATTGTTCGGCATGGCATTGTTTGTAAACACTATGAAGT
The DNA here is from genome assembly GCA_037134195.1 of Paludibacter sp. Lineage (GTDB taxonomy): Bacteria > Bacteroidota > Bacteroidia > Bacteroidales > Paludibacteraceae > Paludibacter. Next base: position 1,976 of record JBAXMR010000189.1, read on the forward strand.
TTGGTGATTCTATTCTCGCCGGTTCGCTGACATTGGGATTACTTTCATTACCTTTGGTGATTCGCACTACTGAGGAATCGTTGAAAGCGATTGAAAATTCATATCGGGAAGGCAGTTTGGCGTTAGGTGCCACCAAATTGCAAACTATCAGGAAAGTGGTATTGCCCATGGCATTTCCGAATATAATTACCGGATTAATTTTGTCTATAGGACGTGTTTCGGGTGAAACTGCTCCTATTCTCTTTACTGTGGCGGCTTACTTTTTACCTAAACTGCCAACCAGTATTTTTAATCAGGTTATGGCACTGCCCTATCACTTGTACGTTATTTCAACCAGTGGAACGGATATTGAAGCCTCACGCGGCATTGCTTACGGAACCGCACTGGTATTAATTGTGATTGTGTTGTTGGTGAATTTATTAGCCAATGCATTAAGAAACTACTTTTCAAAGAAGGTGAAAACTAATTAGAAGCCCCCTAAATCCCCCGAAGGGGGACTTAAAGACTTCATTCAAAAAATAACATAAAATTACTAACTAAATTTCCCCCTTTGGGGGATTGAGGGGGCTCAGATGTTGACTATTGATGCAAAAAATGTTGATTTTTATTACAGTGAATTTCATGCACTGAAAAACATCAACTTTGAAGTAACCAAAAATGAAGTGGTGGCACTAATCGGACCTTCCGGTTGTGGAAAATCTACTTTTCTGCGACTCATGAACCGCATGAACGACCTAATTGACGGTACACGTATGACCGGCTCCATGCTGGTTGATGGAAAAGATATTTATGATCCGAGTGTTCATGTTGACGAACTCCGCAAAGAAGTGGGAATGGTTTTCCAGAAACCAAATCCGTTTCCAAAATCTATTTTCGAAAATGTGGCTTACGGACTCCGTGTAAATGGAATTAAAGAAAAAGACTTTATTGAACAACGGGTAATTGAATCCATCAAATCGGCTGCACTGTGGGACGAAGTCAAAGATAAGTTGAATAAATCTGCCTTTGCACTATCGGGTGGTCAGCAACAACGACTTTGTATTGCACGGGCATTGGCTATTTCACCAAAAGTGGTGCTTATGGACGAACCTGCATCGGCACTTGACCCTATTTCGACAGCCAAAATTGAAGAACTAATACATGAGTTGAAAAAAGATTATACCATTATAATCGTTACACACAATATGCAGCAAGCTTCGCGCGTTAGTGATAAAACAGCCTATTTCTATTTGGGAGAATTGATTGAATTCGACAAAACTATTAAAATATTTACCAATCCGGAGAAACTTTCGACCCAGAATTATGTAACAGGAAGGTTTGGCTAATTTCGGATTTCTGAAGGATAATTTTGGATTGCATTATTCAGTAACAGCTCGTTAAAGAAAAGATCTTTAAGTTGCACGCAATCATAAAAATAAAATCATAAATCAATGCCGTTTAGTTAAGCATTAAAAATAAATAAGGGGGAAATCAGGTAGTTTATTCTCTCTACTAAGGGTTAAGAATCAATATAAATCAGGGATTTAAGCCCTTAGTAGATAAAATTAAACAAGCAAAAATACCCTTATTCCCTTATTTGTATCTTGCTTAAATTTGAAATCCCTTATCTAAACGACATTGAATCATAAATCTAAAATCAATATTCATAAATTATTATGATACACTTAGAACAAGAATTAGTAGCACTAAAACAAGATGTTACTGAAATGTGGAAATTGGTAATTTCTCAGGTAGCCAATGCAGGAGAAGCAATTTTGACCTTTGATAAAGAATTAGCAAAGAAAGTTTCCATGCGTGAGAAAAAGGTGGATGCTTATGAACTCAAAATTGATCGGTTTTGCGAAAATACTATTGCTCTATACCAACCAGTAGCAGTAGATTTGCGCTTTGTACTGGCTGTGCTAAAAATCAACTCGAACCTGGAACGTATTGCTGACTTTGCTTATGGTATTTCAGGCGTGTTATTAACAAATCCTTCGGTAATATTAGATGCTGAAATCATTACAGACTCGAATCTAAGGTTGATGATTGAACAGGTAAGTAAAATGCTTACTCAAGGCTTAGAAGCCTTTGAGAATGAGAAATCTGACATAGCTTCTGCCATTTTCAGTGAAGATTATCAGGTGGATGAAATTAATAAGAGTGCAGCAAGAGTTGTGGCTGATTATATTCAGAAAAATCCGGATAGAGCTTTTGAATGTCTGCATCTATTTAGCACTTTCAGAAGATTAGAACGTATTGGCGACCATTGTGCCAATATTGCAGAAGAAATTTTCTTCTATATTGATGCCAAAGTATTGAAACATTCGCCAAGAGAATAGTCATCACGCATTAACAATAAAACACAAGAGAGCTAAATCATAGAATTAGCTCTCTTGTGTTTTTTTACGGAGGTATATAACAAATTTAGAAATTTGTCATATCTTTGTAATAGATATTACACAATGTCGAAATATGAAATTTGTTCCTTTGTATCAGTTTTGAAACTCTTAAGAACAAATGATTAATAGAACGCAGATTTTCGCGGTTTAAGCTGATCGAAGATGCCG
>JBAXMR010000190.1:0-4511 GCA_037134195.1 Paludibacter sp.
AACTACATGTTATGTATAATAGCTTTGAGTTGTTTTTTTTCTGGCGCAAGTGCAGCACGGTGGTGGCGGTTGGAGTGCAAACGTCTTTTTTGCCTTTTGCAAAAAGTGTGACAGAAAAAAAACAACAGAAGGGTTGATTGTGCGGAAGCCGACAAAAAGACCATGCAAGCCCAGAGGTACGAGGGGCGGGGATTTTTGGCGGCTGGGGATATTGCCCTGCGGAGCTGCCCGTAATTGACTTTCAGGTGAAACCTGACCGCTTAAGTTATAATCTCTATCGATAATAAATATTTATAATGACTATTCTTGTTTTATATTTTTCTTTTAAAACAAGTAATCATTCCACAAATTTCGCAGGCATGAGGAGTTAGTTTTACATCTTTCCCTAATCCGATAATTCCACTAACTGATTTGACGGGATGCATTAAATTCGATGCGTTCAGTTCCACACCGCAGGGCTTCACAGGGAAAAGTTTGAAAAGCTGTTCTTGCTCACGCACATGCCAGCTGCAATAGCCCGGACTGTAGGAATGTGTACAATTAAAACCCTGTTCGTTGGCTTCTTCTGCTATTTTTTCGGTAATAAATCGAACAGTTGCTTCGGCAATTTCTGTACCGATTGAATAAGCCAGAAATTCTGAGACAATATCGCCATCTGCTTTCAGTTGTTCCAGATAATCATCAAACTCAACTCCTGCAGTGGCAACAAATATTGCAAAATGAGTGCTGTTCTTCAGGTATTTGGTAATTACCGGACCTACTTTGATTGCTGTGTTATCTATTTCGAGGTAGTTTGAGTTTGGTGTTTTACCTTCTACAATTCTGTATCCGGCACGTGGAGCACAAAAACCAGCGATATTCTCAAGCTGATTATCAATCATCTCAATAAACTGTTCGTCAGGAGTATGTCCACCATATCCAAGATTGAGATATATCTCATCAATGTTAAGTGCCAGATCGGAAAGTTGAAGAGAAAATGTATTCATAGCTTAAGGATTTCTAAATAAATAAGCACTAATTGAAAAGCATTTTATCAACATAAATATTCTGAAAGTTGGGGTCACTTTCCAAATTGATATGTAGTGTTTTAGCAAGAATTTCTTCGGTAACATGATTGTCCGAAAACAAGAACATTTTCGCACCAATCAGAGCCGTATTACCCATTTTGTGAATTCGATTTTCAGGCATTTCAATCATTCCTGTTTCAATTAAATGACTTATATTGATATAATTCCCAAAACCACCGGCGATATAAACTTCCTGAATATCATTTAATTGAATTGAAATTGTATTGCAAAGAATTTCCAATCCGGCAGCTATGGCAGCTTTGGCAAGCTGAAACTCATTTATGTCTTTTTGAGTTAATCCAACATTGCCCTTCAGTGAAAGAAAGTTTTCACCTGAATTGATTTCACCAAACATACCTATCAAATCAAGTTGTCGGAAAATGGCTATTGCATCAACCAATGCACTCCCACAAATCCCCTTGGCTTCTGTATTTCCTATAACATTGATATTTAGTTCATTGCTTTCTAATTTAACGGATGAGATTGCTCCTGTAACGGCTCTCATTCCCATCGAAATATTTGTACCTTCAAATGCCGGTCCGGCAGCAGTAGAAGCACAAACAATCTGCTGTTTATTACCAACTACAATTTCTCCATTCGTTCCCAAATCAATAAGAGCAGTATAGTTTTCTTTTTTATGTAAACCAGTTGCAACAATTCCTGCCAAAATATCACTCCCTACAAAACTACCAATGGAAGGATAGAACATTACGTCTTCAATCACATTAAAATTCCAACCAAGATAATGAGCTGTGAATAATTTCGAACCCAAATTATTAGTGTGAAATGGATATTGTGCTAAAGGACTAAGGTCACAATTACTGAAGATTAGCTGCATAACGGTATTTCCAACAATGCTGATTCGCTGTATTTCAACTGCTTGTTTTTTGATCAGCAATTCAATCATGTTTCCAATGGATTGACGAATCAGTCGGGTCATCTCATTACCCTTGCCATTTAAATATGCTTGTACACGGGATATTAAGTCAGCACCGAATTTTGCCTGTGGATTTAGCATGGTTTCCACAGCCAGTACTTTAGCCGTGGAAAGGTCAACCAGTTGAGCAACTAGTGTAGTTGTTCCCAAATCGATAGCTACTCCAAAACCTTGTTGAGGAATATAGTGAAACTCACTCTCGTCTGCCAGTATCAAATGATTAAATTGTTCTACTTCCAGCGTAATATCAGTTGTACATTGACTGTAACAAGCCAATCGCCATTCAGGGGGAAGTTGCAGTGTATCTAACTTTTGTTGGTGTATTTCTGAGATTTCAATCTCACCTTGGAGGAGTTTGATTTTACACTTACCACACGTTCCTTTTCCAGCACACGGAAACTCAATGCCAAATTCATGCAACACATCCATTAGTGGAGTGTAATCATTTACCTGAATTGTTTTTCCTAACGGTTGAAGATGAACTTTGTGTTTTGTCATTAAGCGTATTGTGTTACAATGTAATTATTGTCTGATTAATTTCTTCTTTCAACTCAGTTTCCAACCTGTACTCTGATTTATCTGCAATAACCACCAATTGTGTTTGAGCTTGTAAATCAATAGGTTCAATAATGCAACCTGAAAGGCTGTAATTAAGCAATATCCAACCTGTTTTTGTATTTACAAAGCCTTTTGCACGGATAATTGATGGGTGTTTTTGAAAAATGTTACTTAACTTTTGTGAGTCAAAAACAAAAGAACCCTCAAAAGTATAATTTTCTTCGAGAAAACCGTTAGAAGTAATATTTGAATTTAAGTAAGAGAAGGTTTGTTGAGGTGCTACATTAGTTTTATTTTCCAATTTCCCATCCAGCAACAACAGATTTAATTCATCTGCTAAACATGCTGTTGGAAATGTTGTCAGAAACTGTTGTTTTAATTCTAACACTTCCGAAGAGTCTGAAATTAAATCTGTTTTGGTCAATACAACCCAGTCTGATTTAGATATTTGAGCACGAAAAACAGGAATTCGGTTCAATTTAGGGTTTGTAACTCCTTGTATATCCACCAGACATATAACGGGATTAAGAAAAAGGGTGGATTGCGATTCGACTATTTCTGAAACCATATCTACACCACCCAAACCGGTTGGTTCTATAATAATCCTACTATATTTTCCACTTTGAATTACTGTCTGTAAAGTAACATTCAAATATGCCTTTGCTGTACAACAAATACAACCACCGGTTATTTCATATACATTTTCTGAATTGGAAGTTGATTGAAGCGTTTTCGTATCAATGGATACTTTGCCGAATTCGTTGATAATCACAGCCCATCGATCATCAGTGTTTTTCTGACTTAAAAGCTTTATGATAGCTGTCGTTTTACCAGCACCCAAAAAACCTGTGATTATGTTTACCGGTATTTTCTCCATTAACCCCTAACCCCTAAAGGGGAACTTGTTTACTACTATTCATTAAAATTTAAAGATATCATAAAGAACTAACTCAGTTCCCCTTTAGAAGTGTATATCCTTCGTAATATTTTTTGGTAATTCATTGTATTTGTGTATCTTTGTACTTATTAATCAATGCATAACAAGCACTCTTATTTGATAATTTTTTCATAAGTTTTATCAAATGTGTAATGTTTGTGTAACGTAAAGTGTAACGTAAGTATGAAATACATTTCAATTATCCTTTACAAAAGCACCCTTTTAAAGAGTGGTGAACACCCGATTGTTTTGAGAATTACAAAAGACCGGGTTCGAAAATTCATCAGTTTAAACCTCTCAGCTACTCCCGACCAATGGAACGATGAGTTTTCCCAATTCAAGAAAGACAAACGGATCAATCCGGATTACGAGAAAAACAATGCATTCATCAGTGGTCAGTTTTTAAAAGCCAAAGATGTCATTGATGAGTTCGACCGCAACAAAATCGACTGGACACTAAACCAGTTCGAAGAATCATTCCTTAATCGTGCAAAGAAGGGCAAAGTTAAGCCTTTTTTTGAAAACCACATACAAGTATTGAAAAATACAGGTCATATCGGTAATGGAAAAAATTACGAAAGAGCTTTATTAATCCTCGAAATCTTTGATAAAAAATTCGATAAAAGATTGTTTTCTGAAATTGACATTAAATATGTCCGGGATTTTGATGCATTTCTCCAAACTCCAAGGGAATCAGTTTTTAAATGGAAAAATGGAACAACACGAATAATGCAGCGGAAGGGTTGTTGTGGCAATACCCGTAAAGGTTATATGAAACAGTTGCGGTCAATTCTTAATTTAGCCATAGAAGCCAAGGAAGCAAGCCGGTCTACCTATCCATTCGGAAAAGGAGGTTTTGAAGTAGCAAAATTGGAAGAAGAAACAGAAAAAAGATATTTACCATCTGACTATCTACATAAAATCAAATCAGCTACCGAGTTATCAGAGAATTTGCAATTTGCCCGATTAGTGTTTCTGTTTTCCTATTATTGCTACGGGATGAGTTTTGTGG
>JBAXMR010000191.1:0-4430 GCA_037134195.1 Paludibacter sp.
TTAAAACTGAAATGTTTTTATTCAAAAGTGGGTGGGTATGCTCCGGAATATGTAGATGTGGGTCAGATTGATGCAATTTCAGTATTAAAAGATGCATCGGCAACAGCCGTTTTTGGTGTAAAAGGAGCTGAAGGTGTCATTTTAATTACAACCAAAAGAGGTAAAGAAGGAAAAGCTAAAGTGACTTTTTCTTCTAATACAACCCTTAAATATATTTCGAAGGTAACTCAAAAAATGGATTCTTATGATTCTTTCTCCTACCAAAATGAAGTTCTTGAAAGACAAAATCCTGCATTTTCAAGCAACTGGGGTTGGTATAAACCACAAACTATTTTAAATAAATATCGGTATCCTGCCAATATTACTGAATCTGAATTGTATCCAAATGTGAATTGGGCAAATGAAGTTGCAAAAAACAGTGCGGTAACTCAACGTTATGATATAAATATTTCAGGAGGTACAGCATTTGTAAAATATTTTGCAGCTTTGTCCTATTTAAAAGATGAAGATATGTTGAAATCTGGGCTAGATGTGGGGCTACCCTATAAACCTGAATGGGGCTTTGAGCATTATAATTTTCGATCAAATTTAGATTTTAATCTGACAAAATCTACTGTTTTATCTACAAATCTAGCTGGATCAATTCGGCAAAAAAAAGGATTCTCAAATGATATTACTGCTATTTGGGGAGCTTTCTATCAATTATCTCCTGCTTCTTATCCGGTTCGTTATCAGGATGGTACATTTGGTTTTGATGTCAATAAACCTGGAAATATTAATCCCGTTCGCCTATTAAGTGGCTCTTCTGGATTATCTACAGATTATACTACCCAAATTTTTACGGATTTTGAATTGAAGCAAGATTTGCAGTTTATAACAAAAGGATTAACCGCAAAAGCATCACTTTCGTATGATAATCGTTTATATTCTTCTTCATCAATTTCGCAAATTTCTTTATTAGCAAAAAGTATAGATGCTGATGGCAATGTAGCATATAATCCAGTGAATGGAGGAAGTGATTTCGATTACTATCGATTTCCGGGAACTATTAATCCTGAAGCAACCAGTGTTGGAAGTACTGTTCGTAAGCTTTATTATCAAGCACAGGTAAACTATACAAGAACTTTTGGGAAAAGTGATATTACTGCACTTGCACTTATGAGCCGTGAAGAATGGACATCCGGAAGTGAGTTTCCTCATTATCGTGAAGATTGGGTTGGGAGATTAACATACGGATTTGATAATCGTTATTTTCTGGAAGCTAATGGAGCTTATAATGGTTCTGAGAAATTTGCCTCAAAATATAGATTTGGGTTTTTCCCTTCCATTGGCTTAGGCTGGATGTTGTCCAACGAATCATTTATTAAACAACCCTGGTTAGATAAATTGAAAATTCGTTATTCTATTGGAACTGTTGGTAGTGATAATTTTGCATCTGACCGTTGGGCTTATGCAACTCGTTGGGGATTGGATGGTGGTGATATCATGACTTTTGGTCCAACCTATACAACGACTGATTCAAGAACAGGCCCTGGTGCAACTTATCTTCAATATAAAGAGGCAGTTGTAGGAAATGCAGATTTGCACTGGGAAGTATCTCAAAAACAAAATTTAGGATTCGATTTTTCGATATTTAATGGTTTATTTTCTGGCACAGTTGAAGTTTTCCAAGACGACAGAAGCGATGTATTTATGACAGCAGCACAACTTGCAGGAGTAACCCCAACCTATTTAGGTTCAGCGCCAGTAGCAGCAAATCTTGGAAGAATTCAAAATAAAGGATTTGAGTTTGATTTAAAATTGCAAAAAACGTGGTCGGGTGTACATTATTGGATTGGATATAATTTTGCACATGCTGTAGATAAGGTTATTTATAGAGCTGACCCTCAATTAAGACCAGACTATCAGAAAGCTGCTGGCTTTCAAATTGGTCAACCCTCATTTCAAGTTGAACAACCTGGATTTACTACAAGCTGGGATGATTTATATGGAAGTGTAAAATTTACTTCAAATTCTGGTCGCTTACCTGGAGATGTTGTAATGATTGACTATAATGTAGATGGGGTTATTGATAGCAAAGATGCGATTCCTTATGGTTATCCAAATCGTCCACAAAACACATACAATGCTTCATTCGGTGTTGATTATAAAGGATTCAGTTTTATGGCTCAGTTTTTCGGAGTATATAATGTTTCTCAATTCTTTAATTCTACATTAGCCTCTTCAGATAGCCGTGCTCCTTCTGTGAATTCACTGATGGGAGATTATTGGACACCGGCAAATCCAGATGCCGTTTATCCTTTGATGCGTGCCGGTGGAACAGCAGTAGGACAGACGAGTTTAACAAGAGGGAGGTTTATTGATGGTTCATATCTTCGACTCAAGAATATAGAATTAGCTTATACTTATACAGGTAAATGGCTTAAAAATTTTAAAATGAGTTCGGTTAAACTTTCGTTATCGGGCAATAACTTATTGTTTTTCTCTAAATTACCGGAAGATAAGGAACAAACGGTTGATATTTGGGCAACAACTACAGATTCATACTCCTTATATCCAACTGTTAAGAGGATAAATTTTGGACTTAATGTTACTTTCTAAAAATACAATTATGAAAAACAGACACATTTTTTTTAATTTGATATTCGTTTTATTTTTTGTTTTGGGGTTAGTTTCATGTACTGATTATTTGGATAAATCACCTGATGCAGGTCTAACAGATGCAGATATATTTAAATCTTATGATAAATTTCAGGGATTTATTGAAGATGCTTACAATTGCATGACGGATCCATCAACCGGATTTACAGTATCAAATTTTAATATCGGAGATGATATTTTACAATTAAATACAAATTACTTATCTTCAATCAATTCAGATTACCGTGCATGGGAAGGTTCTCAAACATGTATGTTTTACGCAGCTAATGGAAATAAATACAATAGTAATCCATATTTATATCCAAATAATTCTGTTAATTTTGCGTCAGGTGATGGATATTCTAACTTAGGATATTGGGATGGCAGTTGGCTGGGAATACGGAAAGTAAATATTGCCTTAGCAAATTTAGATAAATTAGTAATACCCTATAAAGCCGCACCTTTACAGGAACAAAAAGATTTAATTGAAGGTCAGGCACGTTTTTTAAGAGCTTATTTCCATTTTCAAATCATTCGATGCTGGGGAGGTATGCCTTATATTAACAGAGTTCTAAGTCAAAATGATAATTTAAACTTTTCTCGTTTATCGTATGCTGCATGTTCTGACAGTATTGAGAAGGATTTATTGGTAGCAGTTGACAAATTACCTATTAACTGGGATGATACACAGACCGGACAAATTACAAAAGGAACTAATGAAGGTCGCTTAACAAAAGGTGCAGCTTATGCCCTTTTAGGAAAAGTGATGCTGTATGCAGGTAGTCCATTAATGAATGGAACAGTTACAGGCAATTATACTTACAATGAGGACTATTGCAAAAAAGCGGTTAAATATTTTGGCGAAGTAATAAAACTTTCTGTCTTAGGAGGTGGAACAACATACGATCTATTACCTTGGAATAATTATAGTACTAATTTTTACATGTTCAATGCGAAAATTCCAGGAAGAGGTAAAGAAGGCATTTTAAACACACCAAACATTGCACATGCAAGAAGAACTCATATTGGTGATATGCTTACCAGCATGGGAGGCTGGGGAAACTCTGGATGCGGTCCACTCGAAAATTATGTACAATATTTTGGAATGAATGATGGAACTAATTTTGATCCAAATATCTACAATATACCCGGGGCTAATCCATGGGCAAATAGAGATCCAAGATTTTATAAGAATATTGTTTATGATGGAGCAACATTAACAAAAACTACTGTTGCAACGCCTGCTCAATTTTATTTAGGTGGAGTTGATAGAGGCGGAGCGGGCAAATCCGACACCGGTTATGGTTGGCAGAAATTCAGAGACAGCACCATCTGGGCTTCAGGAGGTGCAAATGGTTGGTCGAGCACAATCAGTCGTTGTGTACCTGTAATTCGATTAGCAGATGTATATTTAATGTATGCTGAAGCTGTAAATGAAGCGTTTGGCTTTAATGCTGATCCTGCTTCGGTTGATCCAACAATTACCGATTGTCATGTAAATGCAATTGATGCTGTTCAGGCTGTAAGAGACAGAGTTTTGAATACCGACGGTACCTCACTTCCTTTACCTCCATCTTTTTATACTTCTACCGATGTATTACGTGAAACAATCCGGAGGGAAAGAGCTGTTGAACTGGCGTTTGAAAGTCATAGGTGGTTTGATTTGAGGCGTTGGTATGTAGCAGACAAACCGGAATATATGCGAATTGATGTATTGGATTTTGATCAGACACATACTTATACCAAATGTATTTATAAAATAGTCCAATTAGTGTAATTGGATTTTTTTT
>JBAXMR010000192.1:0-4391 GCA_037134195.1 Paludibacter sp.
ATGACACCCGGTTTTTTGAGCAATTTATCGGCACAAAACCAGGATAAACCTCAAATGAAAAACGTCCTGTTTATCGCCATCGACGATTTGAAACCCTTGTTGGGCTGTTATGGCGACCCCATTGCCCAAACACCCAACATGGATAGCTTGGCTGCAAAAGGCACGCTTTTTACGCTGGCCTATTGTCAGCAAGCCGTTTCGGGTCCAACACGCGCCAGTTTGCTTACCGGTCTGCGTCCCGATCATACCAAAATGTGGGACATGACCGAACGATTCCGGACAGTGAATCCCGATGCGGTGACTATTCCTCAATATTTCTGTCAGAACGGGTACGAAACAGCCGGAATTGGTAAGATTTTCGATCAGTCGCAGGTTTCCGGTAAAACAAACGATGTGCTATCGTGGTCAATTCCGTATATGGATCAAACGGCATTTTATGATAAAAATACTGAGCCACCTACCGGATTCAGAGGCGAATATCAAGCCACGGAAATCCGTGAAGCCATGAAAACCAAGGGCGAAAAATTTGTACAGGAAAATATGTTTTATGCCACGGAATGTGTCGATGTGCCTGATGGAGCATATAAAAACGGAGCGATTACCAACGGTGTGGAGCAATTTTTACAAAACTACAAAACCGAAAGACCTTTTTTCTTGGCGGTTGGATTTCAAAAACCGCATCTGCCTTTTGTAGCACCCAAAAAGTACTGGGATGTATACAAACGGGAGCAAATGCCTTTGGCAAAGTTTAGCCAAAAGGCCGCAGGAAGTCCCGATTTTGCCTATACCAATTCGGGTGAATTACCTCAATACTCCGATATTCCGGCTGCGGTGGAATTTTCGGATATTAAAAATATGGTGATGAAAGATGACAAAGCTCGGCAGTTGATTCACGGATATTATGCCTGTGTGAGTTATACCGATGCACAAATCGGGAAAGTAATAGCTGCTTTGGACAAAAAAGGCGTGTTGAATAATACGATTATTGTGCTTTGGGGCGATCATGGCTGGCACTTGGGCGATCACGGCTTGTGGTGCAAACACACCAATTTTGAACAAGCCACGCATTCGCCATTAATCATTATCGATCCTTCCATCAAATCGTCGAAAGTAACCACTCCGGTGGAGTTTGTGGATATTTATCCTACTTTGTGCGAATTAGCAGGATTATCGAAACCCCAGAATTTGGATGGAATAAGTTTGGTAGCGGGGATGAAAACTCCGAAATCGTTGCAAAAAAAATATGCTGTTAGTCAGTATCCGCGGGATGAGAATAAAATGGGTTATTCACTTCGGGATGGAAAATACCGGTATACCGTCTGGGTGGAATGGAAAAACAGAGTTTCGAATTTTGATAAAATCATTGCAGAGGAACTTTACGATTATGAGAAAGATCCGCTTGAAACTGTCAATCAGGTGAATGCGAAAAGTTATGTAACAATAGTAAAAACAATGAAACAGCATGTGACGGAGTATATTCAATCACAAAAAATACAATAAAGCAATGAAAAAAGTCAGTATTGTCTACATTTTCTTACTGTTTTTAAGTTTTGCAAAAGCCGACGAAATCCAAAATATTTCAGATAAATACCGTTCGTGGATAGTTGGTTCTGAAACGACCGATTATTCAAATCCTTTGGTAAAAGAACGGTTTAACGCGATATTGAATGCAGCGCGAAATGCACATGAGTTTTATGATAAGTACGATTTTTCCAATCTTGAACCCTATGATTTGATTGGTAATAAAGAGAAAAAGGATAAAGTAAAATCCGGTAAAATACAGGAATCCAAAAGAGATAATTCAGAACAGGAAAGTCCACGTAAAATATTTAGCGATATGTTGTTTCCCTTGTCAATGGCATACAACATTAAGGGGGATAAATCTCATCACAATCCCGATTATCATAATCGGTCAACGCTGAAACAAATAATGGATGTGTTTGAGTATTTGAATAAAAGAGGCTGGGTGAAGGACATGAATTTGGGTGTTAAAACCTCCAGATATAATGAAAACGGATTTGTTGAGTATGGAGGCTCCGATGCAGCATTAGGTGGTTTAGGTTTTCCGTTGTCGGTATTTCTCATGAAAGATGAGTTACAAACCAGAGCATTATTCGATAAAGAACTCCAAATGGTGGACTGGATGAGTCAATCGGTTGGACCGGCTTTCGATACACCCATATTATGGGAGGAGTCTGGTTTTAATTCCGATGGTATTCGTGCCTTTTTCAATCAACGCTTGTGTTACATTTTCTGCTTGCCTAAGGACAACCCCGAACGCGAAAAAGAGATGCTCTATTTTCAAAAAATGATGAATAAATCGCTCAAAATTGCTATCAGCTGGAATGATATGATTAAGCCCGATTACATAGGTTATCATCACAAAAATCCCTATATGAGTGCCTATCCTGTAAATGGTTTTCATTCGGCGGCTATTTATTGCTATTTGTTGAACAATACTAAATTTGAAGTGAGCGATGAGGTGGTTTCCAATCTTTCCAATGCGCTACTAGCCTACCGCATTTATTCAAATAAATACGATGTACCACGCTCTGTTACCGGTAGATTTCCAAACAAACTGAACACGCTACAGGAAAACCTTCCGGCTTTTGTGTATATGGCAAAGCTCAATAATAATCCGTTGAGTTCGCAAATGAAATCAGCATTTATGCGCCTATGGAATCCAAATGACGAGTCATTTACTAAGAATTTTTTGACAAATGTAAAATCGTCTATTTGTTATTTTGGATCGTTAGGTGCATTGGAAGAATGTAATAAACTGGTGGCCGAAAACGTAAAACCGGAAGCTGACCCCAATGGTTATTGGTTTTATCCTTATGCCGGAATGACCATTTACCGTCAGCAAAACTGGATGGCAGGTTGGAAAGGCGTTAGCAAATATATATGGGATTACGAAGGTACTGCCGTTCAGAACCGTTACGGTCGATTTAATGGCTCGGGAGTATTGCAAATTTATGCTTCAGGCAATCCTGTATGTGCTGCCGAGAGTGGTTACGAAATTGACGGTTGGAACTGGTGTCGTCTGCCTGGTGCAACTACTTATGAAATGCCTGCTGATGCTATGTTTAGTGGCAAGCACCGCAATTTTGTCCCCGAAACATACCTTGGTGGTGTAAAATTCAATGACCGTTGCGGGTTGAGTGCCATGGCCTACAGGGATCCACAAAGTTCGTTGCGTGCCAACAAGACCTTGTTTTTTGTTGATAATTATATTCTTGCATTGGGAAGCGATATTTCCTGCACCACTGAAATTTATCCGGTTCAGACCACCATTACTCAGTTGGGAATTGGTTCCGGTAAATCAGTCAGTTACTTTAATAATAAGACAGTAAAAGGTACAAGTGCATTGATTGAAACTGCCGAAGGAAATCCGCTCAGTTATGTGGATGCCAAAGGTCATTCTTATTTTTTCCCCAAAGGAGCAAACCTGACTTTTTCACGAGCCGAACAGAACGAACCGCTTGAGCGAGGAAAAGCCACAAAAGCAGGAAATTATGAAACTTGTCGGATTATTCACGGACAAAACCCGCAATCTGCCGATTATCAATATGTTATTGCAGTAAATGGTGGTAAAAAGGAAGCTAAAAATCTGGAACAAAACTTCGATAAATTATTCAGGGTAGACCAACAAGATGCAACAGCTCATATAATAACCTATTTGCCCGAAAATACAACCGCTTTTGCCGTTCGAAAAGCCGGTAATAGCATGAAATCCAATTTGGTAAAAAATGTGGATACGCCTTGTCTATTTTTACTCAAACCTGATAAACAGACTTGGGTAATTTCAATTTCAAATCCCGAATTCGGCAGAACAGATAAGTTTTATACATTCAATCAGGTTGATCGAGAAAACCCCGAAATTTTCAGAGCCAAGAGTAAAATTTGTCCGGTGAATATCACTTTGAGTGGAAAATGGGAAATTCAGTCAGAAACGAATGAAGCTAAAATCGTTGAAACCCAAAATAATGAAACCACCATTAAGTTTGAATGCTTTGATGGAAGAACAATTTCAATCAGGTTACTTCAAAAATAATATACTGAAATGAAACAAAAAAACTATTAGCTCAGTGTGAATCATCCCATTGAGATTGAATTGTTTCATCTTAAATCTTACCTTAAAGAGTTAGATATTTTAGCAAAAGGGTCTTTACAAAAACAGTGAAGTCTGATATTCATACCGCATTGCTAAAACAAATATTAAAAGACCCAAAACAGTCGGAAATCAGGCCGAAAAGACGGTGGTTACAAACTAACAAAAAACAATAATTTAACTAAGGCTACCATGAAAAAACAAATCTTCATCGCATTGACGCTTGTCATTGCCAGTTTTACAAGTAATTCACAAGCTCAAATCTATTCGTTCGAGGATG
>JBAXMR010000193.1:0-4358 GCA_037134195.1 Paludibacter sp.
TTATCTGAATGTTACAAGTACTAAAAAATGTTATGCGGAAAACAGGAAATTCAGCAGCGAAATATATTTTTCAGAAAGCGGGGTCAGTTGTGCAGGTAACAAAAGTATTTATACAGATTGCTGCGGGGTTTTTCAGCAAGCCTGAGTGATTGTTTATTGCCACTTGGAATTTGTTCAGATGGCAATTCAATTTTTCTTGATTGGAACTTTTGCAGGGAGGGGTATATAATGAAGTCGTTTTGGCAGGTCTTGCGAGTTGAAACTCGCAAGAATTTATGATTAGAGCGAGTTCATTATCAAAGCGTGAGTTTTATTTTATTTTCAAGATATTTGTGAATTAAAGCAGATACTATATTTTGGTATGGTACACCCATTTCCATTTCTTTTAATTTCAGATTATTTAGGTCACGTTCAGATAACTTAATGTTCAGAACTGTGTTTTTTTTAAATGTATTTTTGGCAGCTTTTGTTGCTTTGATTATTTCTAAGTTGCTTCCTTCCGAAACAACCAGCTTTTCACTTCTATATAATTGAAGAATTTCTGCCTCTTCTTCATCTAAGTATTTTTTCATTTTGTCCGATTGTATTTTTTTGTTGCTTTTCTACTGGGAATAATTGTTTTCAAAAAGAATTCATTTTCATTTTCTATATATGGAACCAAATAAACATATTCGTTGAAATCAATTTCATATATTTTTTGATCAGGATATTTTTCCTGATTTGGATGTTCATATGTTTTAATAATTCCATTCATTGATATTGCTAAAACAATTTCTTCAAATGAAATGTTTCGCATTTCTTTTAGAAGTGAGTTTTTCTCGCTGTTCCAGTTATATGATTTCATTATCACCTATTTTCGTTGCAAATATAGCAAAAAATAAAATATAGTACTAGTCAGGAAATTTTTTTCCGATACGAGCAGGCATTGGAAAATGTTCGGATAAATGCTTATATAAAAAAGGAAACAGTAGCTTTGAAGTTTTCGGTAACAAACAGATAAGATATGAAGTCTACTGATGATTTCATTTATCAATTTCAAATCCCCAAATTTCAAGTTCTTGGATATTATTTTTATATGTTTCTGAGAGCAGGAAATAACTTTCCTCAACAATTTGTTTGAGCTTCGATATAAGATTATTTCTTTTCTTTATACATTCCATGGAGCAACTATTATTATTTTCCATATAATCGCATAGTGAGTGAAGTCGGCTCACTTCATACCCGAATTCCTCCCAGGTAATTTCTTTCAGGCATAATAAAGGGGAGTTTTCACCCTTTAAGGTGTGTCTGGCATAAATTTTTTCAGCTAATTCAATTAATTCAAGATAATTTTCAGGAATAATTGTTTTTACATTTTCATCCATAGTATTCGAAGTTTAGTTTTTTAGAATAATCTATTGCTAAAAATAAAAAGCGTGGGACATTTAACTGTATCACGCATCAGAGGCCATCGACTGCCTAACAAAAGCAATAAGTTAAAGCCCACGCCGTTTGACGCAGGCGTTTACTAACTTATTCCGTTTTTGTTCTGAAAGTGTCGATGTTTCTGATACGGGAATAAAAGCTAACGCTTTGATAATATGTAATGCAATTGTCTCTACAATTGACGAGTTGTTTTATTGAATGCAAAAATAGACAAATATTTTAATATCTCATTTGTCTGTCTTTTTCAATCTGATATTACTTTTAATCCGGCAGAAAAAACAAAGTTATTCCACAGCTTCCACCACCACTGCCGTTCCATAAGCCAGCACTTCGGTAAGTCCGGGCATAATTTCGTTGGCATCGTAGCGCACATTGATAATGGCATTGCAGCCAATTTCCTGTCCATGCTGAATCATCAGTTCGAGTGCTTCTTCGCGTGTTTTTTCGCAAAGATTGGTGTAAATACTGTTTTGACCACCGAAAATGGTCATAAAATTACCTGCAATACTTCCGAAAATACTTCGTGAACGCACAGTGATTCCTCTGACTAATCCTAATTGTTTGGTTACTTTGTATCCTTCCAGCGCAGTGCTGGTGGTGATAAATACCTTGTTTGTCATGATTTTTGTGTTTTTAAATTAACGCTCCAAAGTTATTGATAATTTCAAAAATTCAAACAAGAATCAGATTTTATTTTTGCAGTTACAAAGCAAAATAAAATTTATATCTTTGCATTCCGACATTTTTTGAATAATCATAAACTTATTATACAATGGAATCAATAAAAAATCGTCTTGTTTCTTTGCGCAATGCCATGCTTAAAGCCGGAGTATCGGCTTGTATCATTCCCGGAACTGACCCACACGCCAGTGAATACATTGCTGAACACTGGAAGGAACGTGTATGGATTTCGGGGTTCAACGGCTCAGCAGGCACGGCTGTGGTAACCACCGATAAAGCCGGATTGTGGACGGATTCGCGCTATTTTCTGCAGGGTGCTGAACAATTGGCCGGGACAGGTATAGAACTTATGAAACAGGGACTTCCCGAAACACTGGAAATTATTCCGTGGCTGTCGACCGAACTGAAAACCGGTGATAAGGTAGGAGTGAACCCTCAGATGTTTTCGGTAAATGCCTATGCTGCCATGAAAACCGAATTAAAGATGGTGGGTATTGAACTGGTTTCTATCGATTTATTGGCCGAAGTATGGACTGAACGTCCGTCACTGCCGCTAAAACCATTCTTTGTTTTCGATACAAAATATTCAGGAAAATCTACTACTGAAAAGTTGACAGCCGTTCGTGCTGAACTAAAAAAAGCGCGGGCAAATGTTTTTGTTATGTCGGCTTTAGACGATATTGCGTGGTTGTTTAATATCCGCGGAAATGATGTGGATTACAATCCGGTAGTGATTGCTTATGCTCTGGTGGAAGAAGATAAAGCCACTTTATTTATTGCTCCCGAAAAACTAACTGCCGATACCAGACTTTATCTGGAAAAAGAAGGAGTTTCGGTAGCTGCCTATACCGGAATTTATGAGGCATTGAAAGGAATTTCAGCCTTGAAAGCTGTTTTAATTGATGGTGCAAAACTGAATCAGTCGCTTTTCGAAGCTATTCCTGCAGCTTGTGCTAAACGAAACACAATGTCGCCCGTTTTCAAACTGAAAAGTATTAAAAACAAAGTGGAAATGGCTGGAGTTCGTCGGGCTATGGTGAAAGATGGAGTGGCACTAACTAAGTTTTTCAAATGGTTGGAAGAAAATGTGGCATCGGGCAATCTGACTGAAACTTCTGTGAATAAAAAGCTTTATGAATGTCGCAACGAACAGGAAAACTTTATTGGTGAAAGTTTTGGAACGATTGCCGGATATGGACCTCACGGAGCCATTGTGCATTACAGTGCCACCGAAGAATCTGCTTCAACCCTCAAACCCGAAGGAATCTTTTTACTCGATTCGGGTGGTCAGTACCTCGATGGAACTACTGATATTACCCGCACTGTGGCACTTGGTAAAGTCACTGAGCAACAAAAGAAAGATTTTACGCTGGTGCTTAAAGGTCATATTGCCCTTGGAACTGCTGTTTTTCCTGTTGGAACACGTGGTTCACAACTCGATATACTTGCCCGCAAAGCTATGTGGGATTTAGGCTTAAACTATGGTCATGGAACTGGTCATGGTGTTGGTCATTTCCTTAATGTGCATGAAGGTCCGCAAAGTATCCGTACCGAGGAAAATCCAATAATTTTACAAGCTGGTATGTTTATGTCGAATGAACCGGGCTTATATCGCACCGGCGAATATGGGATCCGAACCGAAAATCTGGTTCATATTGTTCCGGCTATGCAAAGCGAATTCGGCCAGTTTTTGCAGTTTGAAACAGTGACTTTGTTTCCGATCGACAAAGCGCTGATTGCAACAGAAATGCTTACAGAAACAGAAACAGCATGGCTGAATGATTATCACCAGAAAGTATTCGAAAAGGTATCTCCTGTGCTGAATGCTGATGAAAAGAAATGGCTTGAGAATAAGTGTAGTGCTATTTAGATTATAAGAAGACAAGAAACAGATGATTGATTTTAATTTATCTGAGAGCGAATTAGGCAGAAAATCAACTACTCCCGAAAAGTACGATGCTTCGCTGCTTTTCCGTATCCCACGTTCTGAAAACAGGCTGCGGTATGGTATAAAGGAAGATAAGTTGCCGTTTATTGGAGTAGATGTGTGGAACTGTTATGAAGTCTCGTTTCTGACAGCTAACGGCTTACCGGTTTCACGCTTGATGAAGCTGATTTATCCCTGCGAAAGTGAGTTTTTAGTTGAATCTAAATCGCTCAAATTGTATCTGAATTCGTTTAATATGGAGCGGTTTGCAAAAACAATTCAGGAATCCGAAAAATTAGTGATAGGAATTATTCAGCGTGATTTA
>JBAXMR010000194.1:0-4328 GCA_037134195.1 Paludibacter sp.
ACTTCTCTCTCAAAGCGGGTGCAAAAGTACTTACTTTTTTATTACCTACCAAACAATCTGAACTCTTTTTTCAATAAAAATTTGAATTATTTCATAACACAAAGAAAACAAAGGAATTATATCAATTATTTTTTTTGTTAGTTGTAGAAAAAATAAGTTCAATCTGACTTCTAAGTTTTATTTTCATCTCTTCAAAGTCAATCTTTGAGCCTAATTCCTTCTCCATGGAAGTAACTCCTTTGTCGACAAAACCACATGGATTGATATGATTGAAATAATTCAGGTCGGTATTTATGTTGAGAGCAAAACCATGCATAGTCACGTAGCGGGAACTACGAACTCCGATTGCACAGATTTTACGACAAGAGCGTTTGCCCACATCGAGCCATACTCCAGTGGCACCCTCAAGTCGTGTAGAGGGAATATTGTATAGTAATAGTGTTTGAATAATGGCTTCCTCTACATTATATATATATTGTTTGAGCCCTAAACCGAAATTTGACAAATCGAAAATGGGATAGCCCACCACCTGCCCCGGTCCGTGATAAGTGATATCTCCACCGCGGTTGGTATGTACAAAAGATGCATTTTCTGCCTGAAGCTGAATGTAGTTCAACAACAGATTATGTTCATCTCCGCTCTTTCCCAAGGTATAAACATGTGGGTGTTCGCAAAAAACAAGGTAATTCTCGGTGTTCTGACCTTGCACCTTTCTTTCTATAGTAGCATTGAACAAAACTTCCTGTTTCTTCCATGCTTCGTTATATTCCGTTAAACCCCAATCAAAATATTGTATCGTGGAATTCATTTTCTTCTATGTTTTCGGGAATGTTTTACCGGTGCTGCATTTTTGTCAAAGTCAACCGGACCAACTTTATCCATTAAACTCATAATGTGTGCTTTGCGTCGAAGAATATATCCAGAAGGATGACCGGGATTGAACCTTCTCGGATTGGGTAGACAAGCTGCAATTGCTGCCGACTGAGATCTGGACAACTGTGAAGCGTGTATCCCAAAATACTCCTGCGAGGCCGCTTCAACGCCATAAATGCCGTCACCCATTTCAATCACATTGAGATATACCTCCATAATTCTTTTTTTCGACCAGGTAAGTTCCATTAGCACCGTGAAATATGCCTCAAGCCCTTTACGGACATACGACCGCTGTGGAAAAAGAAACACGTTTTTGGCTGTTTGCTGCGAAATGGTACTGCCACCGCGGATGCGTTTGCCCTTTTGATTATGTTCGAAAGCCTTAGTCATAGCGTCAAAGGAGAATCCATGATGCAAAAGAAACTGGTTATCTTCGGAAGTAACCACTGCTTGTACTATGTTTGGAGAAATATTGTCAATCGAAACCCATTCCTTGCTATTTTTTGGCATATTGCCCTGCACCAACGACTCCACACTACGCATTACCATCAACGGGGTGACAAATACCGGGGTAAACCAGTCGATTAACACCCACACAATACTTATTACAAAAAAGATAATAACTGAGTTTCGGACAATTCGCCAGATACGGTGCCACCAGCCTACTTGTTTGTTGGCTTTTGATATTTTTGTTTGTTTTTTTGTCGCCATAGAAATAATATTCCCCTTCAGGCTTCGACGTGAGCTCAGCCGAACGGGTTAGGAGTCTTAGGAGTTAGCAACCAGTTTAAAACGTACTCTCCAACGACTGTTTTCAAAATCGTGGCTGATAATCTCAAACCGACCCAGTTCAGAAGTATTATCCACATGCTGACCAATACAAGCACAAGCATCGTAATCGCCGACCCTGATAATGCGCAATGTCTCCGAAGCTTCGGCAGGAAGTTTGGATAAGTCAGCAATTTTGGCAGCCTCTTTTCTGCTCATTAATTCTTCGTAAACGGGCAAATGACTGTCGATAACCTCATTCACTTTGCGGGTGATTTCAGCCAGGTGCTCTTCGGTAGGTGCTTGCGACAATATGTAATCGCATTTCGATTTACGTTTCTCAATATGTGCATTCACCGAACGACCGCAACCAAACATCCGAACCATGGTTTGGTTCAGAATATGCTCGCAAGTATGCATCGGTTCGCAATAGTCTTTTTTTGGTTGATTAAGGACAGTTTCCATTGGTTTTCAGATTTAGAGTGCAAAGATAATCAAACGGATTGAATGATTAATAAGGCAACTAACTTAGAAATATTTTTTCCAACCGACCCCGTCTCTCCGAGCGACGGGGTCGATAAAATTAGAATCAAAGTTCTCGAAATTCTGATTCAAACCCAATTTCTCAGTCATAAGGAAACCTTAAGGAAGTATAAGTGGACTATTAGGGAAGTATTATGAATAATCGGCTGAAATTTTAAATTGGAATTTAGCCGATTGTGTATTTTTGGCACACGTTACAAACGTGCATTAGTGTGTGGCTAGCAAAGGAATTTACAAAGCAGGTGCTTTGCTTTTATCCGAACGAAATGAAGACACTTCACTCAACATTGCACGCCAAACTATACGCTACGAGGAACTGAGCTCATTATTATAATGCTGTATTTTTTCAACAATATCAAGTTTGATTAACTCCCAATACTTTCCTTTCAGGCAAATTGGATTAAAATCTAAATCAGCATTTTTGAAGTTTGTAAAATTCTTTACAATTTCTTCTCTGTTATGTGCATAAGGATAACGTTCTTCATGTAAATCTAACATTTTTTGTATTGAGAATTCATCCAATAATTCATGAATGTCCCAAAAATCTTTTTTCCGCCCAATCCTTGCCACAACATCTATTTTCATGGCTATTATTTCTTCCAATCCGGCTAATCTCAGTTCGTCAATTTGAATAATTGGACGAATAAACGTGTCAGTGTAAAACAAATCCAATTTAACACAGTGGTTGGCTGAATCTCCTATGTAATAGGACTTTCCCATTCCTATCACTTCAGTATCAAAGGTATCAACATAGCTGAAATTTTGCTTTAATAGCTTGTCAATTGCCGAAAAATCAACCGAATCGTATGCTGAGTCTGTAAATAAATCAATATCAACCGATTCCCGATGACCTAATTGTAAACTCAGCGATGTTCCACCTACCAATCTAAACATAGTAAACTCGCCCGACTTCATTAAAAACAGTAAAGTCGATAACAAACGAGTTGAAACCGTGTTATAATAAACTTTTTTTAGCACTGATTCAGAGGTATTTATTTCTATTTTCACCTGCAAGCGGAAGTAAACCACACGAAGTATCTAACACAGACAAAATAATCTCCTTTCCATAAAATCGAATGATTTCTTTTATTTCCTGTTCGTTGCCTCGTTCAAAAATCCGTTGAATAACGGCTGATTTATTTTTATCCCAATCAATGCCGTTTATATCTGTATCCCAAAATACAACGGGACGAATTAATGACAAATCGGGATGATACGATGCAGCCAACTTCTTCTTTTTCAGCTCTATATCGTTGTAAGCTTGCAATATCATAAAATACCCTTCTTCCATATTCAAAGCACGCTCAATTTTCAACGATAAGGCGGTGTTCATTTTGCGATTCCCTTTGGTAATGCTCGTAAGCGTTTGAGGAAATTCATTGATTGACAGCGCAAAACGCCCCTTCCCAAGATTTCTTTTCTTGAGCTCCCGTTCCAGAATTATTCCCGGATGAATTCCTTTTATCAGTAAAATAGTCGAGTTCATAACCATAAAAATTTATGCAAATATAAATAATAAACAAATATGTTTACACAAAAAGAATAATTATTTTCAAAAAAATAATATCGGCTGAATTTCTTAAAAAAATTCAGCCGAATTGTTTGAATTTGCAAAGCCAGAGCTTTGCTTTAAGCAGCGACGTAGGCAGAGCATACGCCAAACTGTGAGCGTCTTTGTTACAGCCTACACTCAACCTTAGAAGTAGAAATTATATGACCAATAATTAAATATTCAATAATTTAAGAATCTCATCTTCACTAATGCCCTCATTTTCTGTTTTATTTAAATAATAAATGGCATTTAATACAGCAAAAATTGAATCAATTTTCATATAATCTTCAATAGTCTTTATTCTAAGCTCATTATTAGATAAATACTTCATTTCAAGTAATGGTAAAACAATTTTTCTTTCAAAACTATATTTCTCATTTCTTTCAAATATATACTTTACTTCATTAATTTCAACATCAAATACACCATTTGATAATTTATCAACGTGTGTAGCCTTTTCAATAATCGAAATATAATTCCTTAATGATTTCACAATTTTATCATTTGAGAAAACTTTCTGGGCTATATATATTTTTTCTAAGGGCTTGTGAAAATATAATCTGAACATTTATCAATTCATTGCCTCTTAGAT
>JBAXMR010000195.1:0-4321 GCA_037134195.1 Paludibacter sp.
ATGGAGAAATTATTCTCTGAAAATGAAAAACTTACAAAATACTTAAATTTCAAAAACCTACCGCAAGCAGGTTAAATTGAGCTTGCGAAAGTTGAGTTATAGACTTATTCTCCAGTCTGACCATGCAGTTTTGAATGTATTTTGGAACTTTCAGCAGGTAATTTGATTCAGACCGATTTGGTTGGAGTAGTTGTAGCTTGAAAAATCACTTCCAAGCACAAAAACGTTGTAGGAAATAAAGAAACCCTTGTTTAGCGGAAATTTCAGGTTGTGGAAAATAGTGTGTGCCGTAGCCGATTCTTCCGATTTGCAGCGTGTACAGCGGCGCGATGAAGGCGATTTTCCCTCGCAATAGTTGGAATGACACATTTCCGACACACCTAACCATTCTTCCATTTCATATCCGTTACAAATTCAAAAACTTTAGCACTATCGAAAAAAAATCCTTAGCAAATTCCTTCTCAATATATTGCATTAATAACATGACTATCAATGCGTTTAATAATTTACGTTTTTGAATTAGGCAGTAAGGATATAAATTATGCTAGTGATAGCAAAATAATTTATTAGTGATACTATTGTAATTCAAAATAAAGTTTCTACCTTTGCAGCGTCAAACAAAAAACAACAAAAAAGCATTATGATAGAAACATTAAAGAAATTATTCGGAATTAAGCCTCAGGCAGATCTGAGAGAATTAGTAAGACAAGGTGCCATTATTATGGATGTACGAACCAAAGCAGAATATGCAGGTGGTCATATCAGAGGTTCAATAAACATACCGATAGATAAGATTGATGCCAATCTGGGAAAATTAAAAAATAAAGATCAGGTGATAATTACCTGCTGTGCTTCCGGTTCACGAAGTTCTATGGCGCAAAGCGGACTGAAATCGCGTGGTTATACCAATGTGTATAACGGTGGTGGCTGGATGAGTTTGAGGAATAAAATATAGTCCCCGACCCCTAAAGCAGAGAAAGAAATACCAATTAAAGGATTATCCCCAAAAAATCAAATTAGCTATTTAATTATTCAAGGTAAAAAACAATAAAATATCTCTTATTCCCCCTTTGGGGGTTAGGGGGCAAAAATAACTTATGGAAAAGATTATTATTATCGGTGGAGTTGCTGCCGGAGCTACTGCAGCAGCCAAAGTTCGTCGCATCTCGCCGGATGCTCAGATTACTATGATTGAAGCAGGTCCGGATATTTCGTTTGCTAACTGCGGGTTGCCATATTTTATTGGTGGCGACATCAAAAGTCGTTCGAAACTGATCTTGCAGAGCCCCGAAAGTTTTAATGAACAATATAATGTAGATGTGTTTATTAACACCAGTGTTACACATATTGATAGAGCTAATCATGTAATTAAAACGACCAATAATCAAACCGCTGAGGAAAAATCGTTTGAATACAGCAAACTTATTTTGGCTCAGGGTGGTCGACCTATCAAACCAACCTTGCCCGGAGCAGATTTGGAGCATGTTTTCACGCTTTGGACGCTCGAAGATATGGATAAAATTGCCCAACATCTGGACGATAAGAAACCCAAAAACGCCGTGGTAGTTGGCGGTGGGTTTATAGGGCTTGAAATGGTGGAAGCACTTACAAAACGTGGTCTGAAGGTAAATGTGGTGGAGATGATGCCTCACGTGATGGCTATTATGGAACCCGAAACAGCAGGATTTATCGAAAACGAAATGCATTCTTACGGTGTGGGAATTCATACCGGTGCGGGAGTGACCGAGATATATACTAATTCAGTGAAACTGGATAATGGAAAAACTCTTGAGGCGGATATGGTGCTGTTGTCAGTCGGTGTTCGCCCAACTTTGCAACTGGCAAAAGACGCCGGACTCGAAATGGGTGAAGCAGGTGGTTTATTGGTAAATGAGCAACTTCAAACCAGCGATGCCGACATTTCTGCAGCAGGTGATATGGTGGAAATTGAACATCGTGTAAATGGCAAAAAAGTTCGAATTCCACTTGCAGGTCCGGCCAATCGTCAGGGACGTATTGCTGCCGAAAATGCACTGGGAGGAAATCATTCTTACAAAGGTGCATTGGGCACTTCAATTGTTCGGGTTTTTGAAGCTGTTGCAGGAATTACGGGTCTGTCGCTGAAACAAGCACGGACCATGGGAATGGATGCCGATGCAGTGGTGGTTCACAAAGAACATCATACCAATTATATGCCGGGTGCTGAAACAGTAACGGCAATGCTGGTTTACGATAAAAATACAGGAGTTGTGCTTGGCGGACAAACTGCAGGTTATAAAGGTGCGGATAAACGCCTCGATGTGATTGCTACAGCTGCGGCCTCAAAACTTACTGTCAGCGATTTGGCAGATATTGACTTTTCCTACTCTCCGCCTATCGGAACTGCCAACGATGCAATAAACATGGCAGCATTTACAGCTGAGAACAGAATGTCAGGCTTTAGTCCTTCGGTTACTGTTACAGAACTTGATAGTTTTGTTGAAGGTAAGTATCCTGTTTTTGTAGATGTTCGTGATGTATTTGCTTTCAAAAAAAGCCATGTCGAAAATGCTGTTCATATTCCGCTGGAATTACTGCCTCAGCAAATCGGCAATATACCTACAAATCGTCCGGTAATTGTGTATGACGAAACAGGGAAGAAAGGTCATCAGGCACTTCGAACACTTGTCGGAGCAGGTTTCAGTGACGTGACCAACATTTCAGGTGGTCATACATCGCTGCAACGCCATGCCCGCGCTACAGGATTTAAAAATATCAGCGTTGAATTGTTGCCTGTAGAGAAGAAATCGACGGCAAATGAGACGAAAGAAGTGCAGGAAGTGAAAGAAGAAAAAACAGTGTCAGTAAACGAAAATTCAGTTCTTATTGTGGATGTTCGGACTGTTCAGGAATTCAAAACCGGTGCTTACCCCGATGCAGTGAATATTCCATTGGATGATTTAATGCGCCGCCGTGATGAACTTGGCAATAATCTGAATCGTGAAATCGTGGTTTATTGTGCTTCAGGAGCTCGTTCTGCTTATGCACAACGGCAATTGATGCAGCTTGGATTTACAAATGTAACTAACGGCGGAGGATTGTCGCAGATGATGTCTCGCCGAAATGTGCAACAGGCAGCGCCGAAAGCAGTTTCGACAGAACCCTTGATTGTGGATGTTCGGACTCCTGCTGAATTTGCGGGTGGTGCTTATCCCGATGCAATCAATATTCAACTGGATGAACTTCCAAACAGATTAGGAGAATTGGGCGATAAATCCCGTGATATTACCGTTTATTGTGCTTCAGGAGCTCGTTCGGCCTATGCTCAACGCATGTTACTGCAAATGGGATACATAAATGTAAAAAATGGTGGTGGATTGATGCAGATGATGAGCCGATAAATCCTGTCAATGAAATAACAATAGATGAAAATTAATCACTTTGAAAATCAGTTATTTTTAAAGTGATTTTGTTTTAGTATGATAAATATCAATACCTTAAAGAAAAAAGTTTAACACAAAAAAAGTCGAACAAATTAATGTGCGACCTAAATTTTGTGGGCGTTGACGGATTCGAACCGCCGACCCTTCCGATTGTATCGGAATGCTCTGAACCAGCTGAGCTAAAGCGAGTTTTCATGAATTAAGTCCTGAATGTATTTCCGGCTTTTTTGTGACTTAATATACAACTCGACTTTGTAAGCTTGCTGTTTTGTAGTATGTTCCTTTTGATATACCAATTTCCAAGGAATACCTCTTTTTGTAAAAGTACTTCTTCCTGTATTATGTCGTTTTAGTCTATCGTCAATATTTCCTGTAGAACCAATATAATACATGTCCAATTTTTCAGAAAATAGAATGTAAGTTATAAACATTGTTTTAAATAAAAAAGGTCGAACAAATGAATGTGCGACCTAAATTTTGTGGGCGTTGACGGATTCGAACCGCCAACCCTTCCGATTGTATCGGAATGCTCTGAACCAGCTGAGCTAAAGCGAGTTTTCATGAATTAAGTCCTGAATGTATTTCCGGCTTTTTTGTGACTTAATATACAACTCGACTTTGTAAGCTTGCTGTTTTGTAGTATGTTCCTTTTGATATACCAATTTCCAAGGAATACCTCTTTTTGTAAAAGTACTTCTTCCTGTATTATGTCGTTTTAGTCTATCGTCAATATTTCCTGTAGAACCAATATAATACATGTCCAATTTTTCAGAAAATAGAATGTAAGTTATAAACATTGTTTTAAATAAAAAAGGTCGAACAAATGAATGTGCGACCTAAATTTTGTGGGCGTTGACGGATTCGAACCGCCGACCCTCTGCTTGTAAGGCAGATGCTCT
>JBAXMR010000196.1:0-4310 GCA_037134195.1 Paludibacter sp.
CTTTCTATTCATGATAATTTATTTATTAGTTTGACAAATCCTTAAAATTTAGAGAATAACCGTTTTCTTGCTTATAATTTTCTTATTAGCATCAAACACCGTTTGAATTAAATCATTACCTTCGTATTGTTGCCTAAACGAATACTTTTCCCCCATAATAGAAATATCATTCACTTCAAAATCTTCTTTGGTAAAAGGATTAAAGTTGAAATTGCCATTGTCATCAATCTGAATACCTAAATAATACTTCATAAACGGATCAATCCAGCTACTGTGGAAATAATCGACATACGGACTGAAGCGAGCTCCATCCGTTGCCCGATTGTGGTCGATAGCACATGGCACACTCTTATCTCCGTAGGCATAATGTAAATCGGACCAACGATTGAAAAAATCTATCCATTTTACCTTCATTTCATTAGTGCCGTCAATCAAACAAGCCGAACCCAGTGCTTCGCACATCAAGCCATTGGCATAATGCCAGATTGGACCATTCCAGGCACAGGTATAATTATGGGGGTTCTCGACAGTGGCATAAGCAGGACCGACCAAAGAATTGCCAGACCAATACATGGGGCAAGTTTTGGAAATGGTAGTGATTGGGTAATCGATCCAAAACCAAGAAGGATCGAAGAATTTATCGAAGCTTTTCAAATAGCTTTTCTCATTTACCATCTGATACATAAAAGGCATAAAACTGTCGTAACCCGGCGATTCTAACGCCAAAGCATAATCAGATGGATTAGCATCGTAAAACAATCCCGTCTTTTCGTCCCAATGCTTGGATTTTACCGTGTTGAGCATTTGGGAGGCAGATTCCTTAAAATAATTCTCGTCAGTTTTATTTCCCAATACCTGAGCAATTTGCGAACAAGCCTTGCTGTTTATAATCGCAAACGAAACTTTGTCGAGTCGAATAATTGTGGTTGGCGAAGTACCGTACAGTTTTTTTCCTTCCTGATCTTGTCGCCAATCCCACTTGGTATCTTTGGTAAATTCATAGAAACCGGGTTGATATTCCGCACCCGTTGGCCAGCTGGAGGTTTGTGTCGGTAAGCGGGATTTATCTTTGTCTGTTATATCTCTTTTGGAGTATTTGCAGGTGAACCTATACACTGAATCCAGGAATGCGTTATCAGGATAATGCAAATACAAATCCCAGATTGTTTTAGGAGTAAATTGAATGTAGTTGCTCAATAACTTTTCATTTTTCGCCCAGTTTAGGATATTACCACGAGCCATTTCGGGAGATTTTGCCCATTTAATTTCATTGTTATGAATAGGTATGGATAACCCAATAACATTTCCGGCAGCAAAAGGAGCTTCGTACAACACGGAACCTGCAAAAGGGTGATTTTTAATATTTTTAGTAGGGATATGCGAATTACGATACACCAAAAACCAACGGTAATAGTAGAGTTTCAGCAAATCATGATTTTCAATCGTCAGTTGCGGCACATTATCGGCAAACCACATGTTAAATTTCTCAGCATTTTCAGCAAATGGGTTTTTATTCACTCGCTGTACTTCTCCTTTTTTAATCGCATTATCCACCGAATAAGTATCAAAAGCAACCGTAAACCGAATGGTCTTGCACTCAAAAGGTTTTAGCGTCAATTTCAATTTTTCGCCTGTTTTCTCTGTATTTTCCACAGAAACGAAACCTTCGATGGGCAAAGCTTCATCTTGGAATTTTGGAATTGATTTAGCTTCAAAAGAGTACTGACCTGAACCGGCAAGCTTTTTGAATTTTGGAAATAACAGACTGAGTTCATATTCACCATTCGTCCGGTTATCGTGGGTAAAAGTATATTCCAGTACCAATACATTTTCCTCGGTAATACATTTACGTTCTTTTACATTCAAATCTCCGGCATAAGGATAAGAATCTTTCTGGGAGTCCGGTAAAGAGAGGTAATAGGTAGTCATATACGCCGGTGACCACTCGTTTCGGGTGGGCGTAAATTGAAGAATCAAATTTGTACCTTGTTTACATGAAATAATTTGTACCTTCACCGGATCGGCAAGGTCGGTTTCTATACCATAACACAAACGACCGGTCATTCCCATTTTTGGAAAGCCCCATATGGCATTCGGAAGCTGTGATATTCCATACTCCGGTGCGCGAGTGTCGGGACATTGGGCATAAGCACCTTTTCGGGGTACGGTCAAAAAGTTCCACATTTCGCGACCAATCAAGTCGGTGCGAGCAGAGTTTTCCAGCAATTTGTTTACATTGATGGGATTTGAACCGGATCGTGTTCCTTTCAAATGATTGAAAGATTGGCTTAAAACCACCACAGTTCCAATAACTAAGAATAACAAAACAAAAAGCTTTCTCATGCTTCCAGTAAGAAACAATTAGAATCAATAAATCAACACCAACGATGGATCGAGCGGATAACGACCTGATTGTTTGCCAAAAACCGACAAACCACCTTCATTGGCCGAAGATTTATCTACCCGTAACCTGATAACAACTGATTTGTTTTTAATCAGCTTCTCGATAGCTTCTTTGGGTAAATCCACTTTTACTAGGTATCCGTATGAGCCGGCTTCGTCTAATTTTCCATCGAGGTTAAACGAACTCCGAATCAATTCCACCGTTTTTGTCAGAATAAGATCTAATCCTTCGTTGTTGGTGTCGGGTCTGGTGGGTGGTGCAAGTGTACTTTTATTCACAAGACCAGAATCGTGTGGTTGATTAAACCACGAGAGCAAACCACGGTGATCGCAGGGGTCGTCAGGCAAAATAACCGTTGAGACTACAACACCATCCACCTCAACAGCTACTGTTGATGGGTGTTTCAGCTCATCCGTTTGAGGGAATGAATTCGGGTTCAAGCCCCAGGTTGAACAATTAATTCCAATATTCGGAAAATTTTCCAATTGATAGGATTTCTCCGAAAAATATTTGCTTTGGTTCATGCGCGACGACAGTTCAGCCATAAAAGTTACTTTTTTAGGAATTTTATTGCCGGTAATTTCAAACTCATAATCCACATAGCCACTACCCAAACCAATAAATTTTGAATTGTGTTGTGTAAGCAAATTCTTCAAACTCCAGCTGGATTCTTTGTACGATGCTGCCGGTTTTGAAACAACAATTGTGTCGCTAGAAGTAACCATATTTGAATTTGCCCGAACCCGGAAAGGAACAAAATTACAATGCAAAGTATCGCCTTTAGCACCAATCAAATAGGTACAATAAGTGGCCACACATTCTTCGTTTGGCGCTACAAACTGCATGGGTTCAAGGACTTTGCTACTGTACGAAACAGCATCGATTGTTGTTCCCGGTGTTGAATAGCTTTTTTGTTCCCCAAATCGGTTCCAATAAACCACTCTGGTATCGAGACGCAATTTTTGCTTGCTAATATTTTCGAGGAATGAAACCGTAACCGGCATTTTTACGATATGAGAAGCATCGTAAATTTCTTCAAAACTTTTGCCGGGAATCACATAATTCACTGAAGCAAAGTCGGCAAATGTCATACCCGGACATAATTCTTCCATACCAAATTCTTTTGCACCTCGGTTGTAGCGAAAATACCCATTGAACTCGTTATTCACATCGTGAAGCTCGGTAAACAGATAACCGGCAACTTTGGGACGTCGTTTGAATTCGTTCATCATTTGGTGATAATCATAAGTCAAATCGATATCGCCGGCACCGTTTTTATATCCCCAAACTCCGCCACATTCGGCATTAATCATTGGAACGTCAGTTTGTTTGTAGCCTTTGGTATAATTCCATTGCGACCCCGGATAGGTATAAGCGCAAACAGAATCGAGGCAATTTGCCCACGAATAACCCGGCAAATATTCGTGCCAGGAGTTGAAATCAGAAATGATATGATCTTCCTTGCAAGCTGAATTATCATCAATCAAACGCGTTGGATCTTCTGCTTTGAACTTGTGATACATATTCAACACCCATTTTTTTGTTTCGGGCAAATAAATCTTTTCGTTCCCCACCGGCGTCAACAATCCCCACGACTCATTGAAAAGTATCCACGAAAAGATACACGGGTGATTAAAATCACGTTCTACCTGTTTTTCGGCCAAAAGTTCCCACATACGCATCGAATTTTCACGAGCAGTTTTATCCGCTGGTGAATTCCGAAAATCAACCATATCCGCCATCATCAGCATTCCTAATTTATCTGCCCAGTAAATTTTGCGTGGCAATTCTACTTTTATATGTGAGCGTATGGTATTCAATCCCAACGCTTTGGTTTTCAACACATCTTCCTTCATAAACTGATCGGTTGGATATGTTCCAAAACCTTCGTTGTGATAGGCTTGGT
>JBAXMR010000197.1:0-4295 GCA_037134195.1 Paludibacter sp.
TGAGAATTACGCTGAATAACAGCGATATATAATATTAATCGAAATAATGTCTAATGTGTCAAAGTAGAAATAAATAAGGTAAGAATTTCTGTGTGTTTCAATATTCTCTTATGTAACTTGATTATAAATACCTCAATATCTGCATTTTAAAAAGTTACTTTTATTGGGGCTTTTTGCAGCCTCCTGAGGGACTACTAAGGTTGGAAAATTCAGCAACAATGGGTTGCAACCCATTGTTTTGATACAGAAACAAACTCATCAAAAACCTCATTTTTGTTCATCGAAACCTTCGTAGAAAAATAACAGAAAATGTATTCCACCTTATTAAACTCAAAACCCAAAACATGAAACATGAAACCCGAAACCCAAAACTTTTTTATGCATTGAAACAAATACACCTATTAATTGAGACTTTTTAGATGGGTATTATCTTTGATTTTTACTTTACTTTGTATCACATATTATAAAAAATCAAATAACTAAAAAATTTAAACTTATGAAACAACTATTTACCCTCGCAATCGCCTTGTTCTCACTTATAGCAGTTCAGGCACAAACAGTCATTTCAGTCTTAAATTCAGATTTTGAAGACACAACTACGCCATTAGCGTTAAATGCTAATAATCAGTATGCCATTAAAGGCTTTTATTTAGTGGATAATGTCAAAAAGCCTGTCGGAACTTCATTGGATGCTTTCAACAGCGGTTTAGCTCCGGGCTTGGGTGTGGACGGCTCACAAGCACTAAAGCTAACTCCGATTCAAACTGCTGCCGGAAATACCACTGGTCACATGTTCGACGTAACCACAGAACCAATTGACATTAGCAGTCAACCATTTGGAGCATATTCCTATTCTTTTCAGGAAAAAGTAACTGAAGCTATGGCTACGATTCGTCCAACAGGATTTACTATGTTTGCTTATGATGCCAATATGCTTGATGTAACAAGTGCAACGCTTACATCAACCGGTGCCTTATCAACAAACGCTTCAGCTGATTTTATCACAAATTTTAATTATCAACTATTGGGTTCTACTTTCAGTATTAAAGCAAATGCAACAGGTTTAAATGCAAAGTATCTGAAACTTGCCATTAGCATTGGCAAGAACTTGCCAACTGCAACCTTAACTACCTCTATTTATCTTGATAATTTTAAGTTGACACTAACACCTGTCACCGGATTAAATTCTGTGAATGCAAATTTCAATGTTCAGATTTATCCAAATCCTACGCAGGATTTTGCACAAATCAACTGCGCCGATGGAATTGATGAGGTTTGCTTGTATTCAGTTAGCGGTTCATTAATCAACAAAGTACAAGTTGCTGCAACAAGTCACAGACTTGATATTTCTACATTATCAAACGGAATTTACTTTGTTTCGGTAAAAAACAACAAAGGAGTAGTAAATACCAAAATCAATAAAATTTAAATATATTTCAATTGAATAAAGGGCGCCTCTTACTTAATATCAAACTATTATGGTGTTTCTGTAAGGGGCTTTTTTTTCTGATAAAGTCATAGTTTTAATGTTTTTCAACAAAAAAAGAATTAAGGTTAGCAATTTTGTACACACAAGGGCTTGATTATAAAAACACAAAACACTCTCTGTTCCCGTTCTTATTCCCCCTTTAGGGGGTTAGGGGGCAGATTAATCAAATTATAAACAAATGAAAATAAACGTTTTAGTTGCTGCACTTTTGTTTGTAGCGTTCAATTTAGTTGCAGCAGTGCAACCAACTGTGAAATACAGTGCAAACAGTGCTGAGTATAGTATCCAATGGGATGCCAAGTTTGCACAGTTGAATAATCTATCGCCCGAGATTAATATCAACGACAACTGGGTGCCGGTGAGTGAGTTTAAAAGTATCAGATGGGAGAAAAAAGAGGGAACCCGATTGAGCGAAGCGAACAATTATACCGGAAAAGTGGAATATCTCTACCTGATCTGCGAAAACCATCCTTTAATTTCTAATTTTACCATCGAATTTGAATTGATGGAAGGTCGCCCCTATTTGGTGATGAATTCTTCGTTAATAGCAAGTGCAAAATTCAAGCTGGGTGGAATCAGGTTGTTTAATTCTGCCAAAGAAAATATTGTATTGCCCGGAAACAGTAAAGATTGGCTTATTTTTACCGAAAGTGCTTCTGCACCTCATACCGGAGCTATCATGTATCCTTATCAATTGGGAACAAAAAAAGCAAAACAAGGTTCGTTCTCGAAAGCCGATACCGGAGTTTGGTTGAGCATGTTGGTAAATGACAGTAAAAATTGTGCCTTTTCTTTTGCCAGTATTGCCAGTGAGTTGTGGCCAAATAATTTCAAATGGGAATTGCCGGTGAAAGATGATTTCAACAAATTGAAACTGTCTGCACGCAGCGGTGCTATGTTTGAAAAAGAAAAAATATGGGTTTCTGCCGGTAAAACCATAACTACCGATGCCTTTTTGGTTGGTTTTTGGGAAAATCAACGTCCAACAAAAATTTTATTGGAAACAGGCAAAATCATGGGCGAAAATGTGCGTAAAGGCAAACCCATGCATTGTCCTGAACCGGGTTGGAGTTCATGGCATTCGTATGGACGGAACATCACTGAAAAGCAATTCTTAATTTCAACTGATTTTATTGATAAGAATTTAAAAGAATATGGTTGGAAAACCATTCAGATTGATGGTGGTTGGTGGACAAATCCGGGGCTTTATAAAGAGGATGATAAAACATTTCCTCATGGAATACGGTATTTGTCGAACTACGTAACAGATAAAGGTCTTGACTTCGGATTGCACGTGAGTCCCTTTCGTACGAACCCTGTTGATCCGATTATTGCAAAAAATCCCGAATGGATATTGAAACCTGCAGTAACCAAAAAAGTGGCAAAAGGAGATGATGAAATGGAAACTACAACAGGTACGGTTTATGTAGATGGTAGCCATCCCGCTGTTCCGGGATTTTCTGCCGGACGTTATCAGCAAATAGTGGAAGGTTACAGGCCTTCGTTTATGAAATGGGATCATACATATGGCGGTTTGGAAGAGGGTAAACGTTTCGATTCAACCATGACTTTTATGCAAGCTCACAATAGAACCATTCGTGCTATTCGTAGTGCATTACCCGATGATTTAATTGTAACACGAAGTATGGGATATGTGTTTGGTGCATTGGAATGTTACGATGCTGTTCGCATTGGAAACGACATAAATCATCCCGGCTATAAATCGGAAGCAGAGCCTTATACCAACATTACTTACGGTAAAACATTGGGTACTATCGAGGATGATCAGGTCGAAAAAGGTTTGATTCGTTTTGCTCGTGCAGTATCACAAAACTACTATATTCATAAAAATATTGCCATTTGTGACCCGGATGCATTTTTTGTATCACCACAATATACCATTGACGAAGCCAAATGTCACATGACATTGGAAGCCATTATGGGTGGGCTTTTCTTCTTTGGCGATAAAGTGGAATCGTTGCCTGCAGAACGGTTGGAATTATTGAAAAACAGGGACATCATGGCGGTAAATAAATTAGGTGTTCATGCCATACCACTGGATTTGTTTTCAGGAGTTGATATTCCAACTATTTGGAAATTGGAAACCAAAGATCGACTGATAATAACAGTGTTCAATTGGCTTGACAATGATGTAACAAAAACCTACAATCTCAAAACCGATTTTGAACTGAACAACTCAAAATATAAATTGACCGAGATATGGACCAAAAAGAATTTCGACATTGTTTCGGGTAAACTGACATTGACTCAACAACCTCATACGGTGAAAATAATAGAATTTATCAAATTGTAAGCAGTGTATTAAACCTTCAGAGAAATTGAAGTCTAATACAATAGTTATTCAGTTTAAAACTTAACTAAATGGAACTATTTAATGTACCATTTAAAAGCTTTAATAGAACGCTGATTTTCGCTGATTAAGCGGAAAATAACTGATAAAAGAAAAAGGATTTTTCCCCAATAAATCGGGAAAGATTAAGATGCAAGTGTCTGAAAATCAAATCGTCGAAGACGATATTCAAATCCGTTTTTAAATCCGCTTAATCAGCGAAAATCAGCGTTCTATTCTTCTTAAATCAAATTGAAACAGAACTTTTTATGCAATTTAAATTCAATAAATCAGGAATAATACCACTTTTGTCCACAGTTGCACTTCCGCTTTTTGCATCTACACCTGCAAAGGAGGCAACAAAAGAGAAACCTAACGTTATTGTTATTTTATCGGACGATCATAGTTTTCCTCATGTGGGTTGCTATGGTGATGCTAATGTACTGAAGTACAACC
>JBAXMR010000198.1:0-4279 GCA_037134195.1 Paludibacter sp.
GGAACGCTGATTTACACTGATATAACGGATAAAAAAACGGATTAGAAATACCGATAAATCGGTATTGATTAAGGAGCAAAATCAAAAATGCTTGCATTTTTATAATCCGTTTAAACCGCGAAAATCTGCGTTCTATTAATCATTTGTTTCTTAGGAGTCTGTAGTTTATTCGTTAGTTTCAGAATTCAGAAGTTTAGCCTGAATTCGTTGTTCATGCATTTCTTTTTGCTCCTGAGCGTGATCGAAAAGAAGTTTTTCCAATTGTATCCGTGTTAGTTTGGTTTCTTTCATCAGTTGCAGGTAAATTTCTAAACTTGCCCAAGCATCGGTGGCAGCATAGCGTTGTTGTTGTTCGGTTAGTTCTTGGCTTTCCCAGTTGGTGAGCCGTTGTGATTTAGAAATCTTTTTCCCGAAAAGTAAGGCATAAATTTTCTGAAGTCCTAATTCCAAAATCCCGAACTCCTTTACAATATTCTGTATATCAATGCAACTTCCGGGTCTGAACTTGTGAAGTTTATTTAATCCGTTCAGGTCATCACGCAGCGAAAGGCCGATTTTCATTATTTTTTCATCAGCCAGAAATTCAGCCAAATCAACCGGTAAACCGATATAATTTAGCCGAAAAAGAAAACAATGATCGGTGGTGGAAATCTGAACCAAAGATACTTTATGAAAAGTTCCCCGCGTAAAAGAAGGTTTGGTTTCTGTGTCAATGCCTACAATACTAGCTTTTCGCAACTCTTTGATGGCAGGTTGAATTTTTGATACATCATCCACCAGTGTAATTTTGCCTTCAAACAAGATGACCGGCATCTGATTGACTTCTTCTTTTGTAATTTTGGGTTTTAGCATCTTCTATATTAATAAATTACCCAAGTCATCATCGTTATCATCGTGCAGAAAGTTCAGAAACGAATTTCGGTCAAGTCTGCCTTGCGTTCCAGTTTCATCTTCTTTTTCTTCATCAAAACCATCTGCAAAACGGATAGTATGTAGTGCCCGAAGCGCATTCAAAAGTTTCTGTCCCCAATGTTCGGCAAAAGTTCGCAGGCAAGCCACCAACGCATCGTTCATAATATCCATATCACCCAACTTGTAATTGGCAGCAAAATCTTTCAGTTCCTGGTATATATCGGCCAGATTTTCCGACACAAAAGCAGCAATCGGCGTATCGCTAATGGCCATATCGGGGTGAAAAACCTCCAGATACGAATCGTCAGCACCCATAATAAGCTCCAATTGCTCTTTTACGAAAAGATAATCTGCTTCGGTCACAAAAGTTTCGGGAGCATCGTCGAAAACAGGTTCAGGAGCATCAAGTAAGCTTGTTTTTAAATACAAAAGTGGCAATAATTTAACCGATTTTCGGATGAAATCTGTTCTCGTGAAATCTGTTGAATGTTCTAAAAACAAGCAAGTTTCGGCAGTAACAGTCACGAATTCTATGACATTTTTACTGTAAACAATATGGTTGGGCAATTGATCGAATTCCATTTTTTAAAACTAAATTGGCAAGAGCCACAAAATTACTAAAAATAATTCGTTCGGACGTTAAACTCTTAAATTGAATGGAAATAAAAAATCTATAAAAATTCAATTCTTTTTCTAAACATAAATATCGTCTAAGTT
The DNA here is from genome assembly GCA_037134195.1 of Paludibacter sp. Classification (GTDB taxonomy): domain Bacteria; phylum Bacteroidota; class Bacteroidia; order Bacteroidales; family Paludibacteraceae; genus Paludibacter. Next base: position 1,630 of record JBAXMR010000198.1, read on the forward strand.
GTTTTTAAATAAAAAGAAAACTGTACATTTGCAGAAAGAAACCCATTAAAATTTAATGTTATGGAAGACAAACTTATCACACTAAAAAATTACGAAACAGTGGTTGAGGCCATGTTCGATCAGGAATTACTGACAGAAAACGATATTGAATCGAGCATTAATAATGAAGATGCTGTTGACCTGATGCCCATGTTTGGCGAGCTGAATGAAGGGCTGAGAATTCTGGTTTTTGAAAAAGACTACGAAAGAGCACTGAAAATATTGGAAGATTACGGAAATATTCTAGATAAATCAGAAACATCTGACGATGAATAAACCATTATTTCAATAAATCTTCAATTTTTCTTCCTGATATCGGATGCAACAAATCGGGTGCAATTTCGAGTAATGGAATATATACAAAGTCCCGCTCCGTAATAAACGGATGCGGGATTTTTAATTCAGGCAAATCAACTATCACATTATCATATAGTAATATATCAATATCAATATCACGGTCGGCATACCCGTTTGTCGATTTGGCAGTTCTGCCAAGTTCACTTTCAATTTGTTGTGTTTTGGATAATAATTCAAGTGGTGACAATTTTGTTTCTACTGAAATTACTACATTCAAAAACTCATTCTCCGACTTAAATCCCCAGGGTTTGGACGCAAAAAAACCTGACTGGCAAACAATTTCACCAATTTCTTGCGATATTTTCTGAATTGCTGCGTTCAGATTTTGCACCTTATCGCCCAGATTTGTTCCTAATCCCAAATAAACCAATGCCATGTTGCAAAGATACGACTTTAGCAGTAAGCGGCAAACAGTAAGCAGTAAGCAGTAAGCGGCAAACAGTAAGCAGTAAACGGCAAGCGGTAAACAAAAGAAAAGAACCAAGTACTTACTGCTTGCAGCTTACTGTTTGCCGTTGAATTGATTTTTCTGCCATTTTGTCCGTTAATTTTCTCCTTTGAACTGTCATTTCTCCATTTTTTCTGACAAAATTAAACTATTTCAGCAAAAAAAGCTGTTGGCATACGCTTTGTAAAACCAAAGTCGTATCAATGAAACGAAAACTCTAACTTATTTTAAATAAATTCAAAAACATTATGGGAAAAATTATTGGAATTGACTTAGGAACCACCAACTCGTGTGTTTCTGTAATGGAAGGTAACGAACCTATCGTTATCGCCAACAGCGAAGGAAAACGTACCACTCCTTCAGTAGTTGGATTTGTTGAAGGTGGCGAACGCAAAGTAGGTGATCCTGCAAAACGTCAGGCCATTACCAACCCAACAAAAACTGTTTCTTCTATCAAACGATTTATGGGCGAAAGCTACGACCGTTTGTCAAAAGAAATTGCTCGTGTACCATTTAAAGTGGTAAAAGGTGACAACAACACGGCTCGCGTCGATATTGACGGACGTATGTATTCTCCACAGGAAATTTCGGCTATCATTCTTCAAAAAATGAAAAAAACAGCTGAAGATTATCTTGGAACTGAAGTTACTGATGCGGTTATTACTGTTCCGGCTTACTTTAACGATTCACAACGTCAGGCAACAAAAGAAGCAGGCGAAATTGCAGGTTTGAATGTTCGTCGTATTATCAACGAACCTACTGCAGCTGCCCTGGCTTATGGTTTGGACAAAACCAACAAAGACATGAAAATCGTGGTTTTCGACTGCGGTGGTGGTACTCATGACGTATCTGTACTGGAATTGGGTGATGGTGTATTTGAAGTAAAATCGACTGATGGTGATACACACCTTGGTGGTGACGACTTTGACCACCGTATTATCGACTGGTTGGTTGCAGAATTTAAAAGCGAAAACAGCGGACTTGATTTGAGCAAAGACCCAATGGCATTGCAACGTTTGAAAGAGGCTGCTGAAAAAGCAAAAATTGAACTTTCAAACACTACTTCTTCGGAAATCAATTTACCGTATATCATGCCTGTTGATGGTGTGCCACGTCACTTAGTACGCACCCTGACCCGTGCAAAATTTGAACAATTGATTGACGATTTGATTCAACGTACCATTGAACCTTGTCGTACCGCTTTGAAAAATGCAGGTCTGACCATTGGTGATATTGACGAAGTAATCTTAGTAGGTGGTTCAACCCGTATTCCGGCTATTCAGACAGCTGTTGAGAAATTCTTCGGAAAAGCTCCTTCAAAAGGGGTTAATCCTGACGAAGTTGTGGCGGTAGGTGCTGCTATTCAGGGTGGTGTATTGAGCGGTGATGTAAAAGATGTATTGTTACTTGACGTTACACCACTTTCACTTGGTATCGAAACAATGGGCGGTGTAATGACCAAACTGATTGAATCGAACACTACCATACCGACTAAAAAATCGGAAACATTTACCACTGCGGTTGATAATCAGCCTTCTGTAGAAATTCACGTATTGCAGGGCGAGCGTCCGACAGCTGTTCACAACAAATCGTTAGGTCGTTTCCACTTAGATGGAATTATGCCTGCCCGTCGTAGTGAGCCACAAATTGAAGTGACTTTCGATATTGACGCTAACGGTATTTTACATGTTTCGGCAAAAGATAAAGCAACCGGAAAAACGCAAAGTATCCGTATTGAAGCTTCATCAGGATTGAGCGATGCTGAAATCAAACGTATGAAAGACGAAGCTGCTGCCAATGCTGAAA
>JBAXMR010000199.1:0-4279 GCA_037134195.1 Paludibacter sp.
CGAAAATTTGACTATTTTTGGAGAAAATTTGGAGTTAATGCGCAGACTGTCGTTAGGGGGCATTCAAAAAAAAAAAGAACAAGACTTTTTCAACCATATAGAGACAAATAAAAATTCAACAATGCATCAATTTATCATATACTTTAAACTCAATTAATGGAAAAATTATGAAAATTCAAAAGAAACCACCGTAAGTAATGATAATTTGTAAAAAATTATTTCAAAAATGTATCAACAACTAATAATTAAAGAAAATGAGACGTATAATAATTTTGATTATTCTTTTAGTTTCTATAAAAACAACCTATTGTCAGTCGCTTTATCCTGAAGTCTTTTCATGTTTCGGGGGATATGCAAAAAATGAAAATGTTGACTTAACATGGACTGCTGGCGAACCATTTTATGAAACTGCAACAAATAACAACAACACTTTAACGCAGGGTTTTAATCAATCTGCGTATATTTCATCATTGACAGGATTAAATAATTTAGCAGAATATAAAATTTCATGTTTTCCAAATCCCACATCGGATTTTGTGAACATAAGACTGAAATCTGAGAAAATATCTTCTCTATTTCTACAGATTGTAGATTTACAAGGCAAAGTTTTATTTTCTAAAAAAGCTGGTTCAAGTGAAGAAAAATTAGATTTTTCTTCATTTGCAAAAGGTGAGTATTTACTGACAATTTCAGAGAATAAAGAGATTATCAAATTTTTTAAAATTCAAAAAAAATAAACTAACTAATAAATTACCCAAATGAAAAAATATATATTTGTATTTGTAGCAATAATTTGCATCACTTTTCAACTTTCGGCACAGACACCTCAAGCAATAAGTTATCAAGCTGTTGCAAGAGATTTACAAGGAAAAATTATAGCGAACACTGATGTTTCATTACGCATCACAATCTTATCTGGCAGTATTACAGGTACACCAGTCTACGCTGAAACCCATAACATAAAAACAAACCAATTTGGATTAATTACACTTCAAATCGGAAATGGGACGGTGGTTTCCGGTACTTTTAATTCAATTAACTGGGGAACAAATAGCTATTTCAATAAAGTGGAAATAGACATTGCTGGTGGTACTAATTATACAGTAATAGGAACTTCAAAAATATTATCTGTACCTTATGCACTATATGCAGAAAAGGCGCACGATATTGATTTTAATTTTATTCTTACAGGAGTGAATGACACCGCAATGTATAAAAACAGTAAACTTTCAATTCCTATTAATGCACTTTGGATTAATGGCAATCAAGAAAGTTTAAATCTGAGTGCTCAAGATATTCCAACGGGAGTGAATGTTTCGTTTACTAAGACTGACGGGCTGCCCGATTTTTCTACAAAACTAAATATTGAAGTAACAAGTGCTGCAATTGTTGGCAATTACTCTATTTCTGTAATCGGATTAGGAACAAATGGGCGAAAACGAACCTATAAATTAAACTTAAATATTAAATCAAAGGAGTCATTGGATGTAAGTGTTTCATATATTAGTGGACTTAGAACTGATCCAGGTGAACCAATTATGTCAGGAGCTAGTGGCGCAACTGTTAAACTATTTACAAGTCAATCAGCAATAGACAATAATACACCTGCATACTCAGTAAATACAGATGCAAATGGACTCGCAAGATTTTATGATATACCTTCTGGCAATTATTCATTAATAGTCAACAAAGGAGATTTAAGTAATGAAATTAATGGACTTGTCACAACTGGTACTGTGTTTAGAGATGCAAACAGTCTGTTGAATTCACCGCATCAAGCAACCGATGTTGTTGGCAGTTATCAATTTGTCGATGTTAATGGAGATGGGCTTATCAATGCCAATGATAAAGGCTATCACAAAATTGTTAATATTAATAATGGCTATATAACAAATGAATATATTTTAATTGGCAAATAAATCATTCAATTTTGAATGAGTTGAATTTAAGTTTTTAATAAATGAATGTGTACATTTTCTTTTATAAAGACTAATCGCCCAAAAAGCAAAAAAAGCCACAGCAAGTTCGAGTATTTAAAAGTTGTCTTGCAGTGGCTTTTATAGCTTTTCTTAATAGGGCAGAGCGGTCACAGTACATTGTTTTTAGCTTTACGGCTAAGAAAAAAAGAAGCCGATAAAGCTAAAACCAATGCACTGTAAGTTTATTATGGTGGGTGTGGGTTTGTCAACTCTAAAAAAACCACTACATTTGAAGTTAAATTAAAAACACCTATTCAATCTCACCGAAAATAAACAAACAACAATATCCATGACTATTGCAGAACTCAAACAGCTTAAAGAGAGCGAAGACAAAGTAGAATTTAAAGAAGCAAAAAGAAATTATCCGTTTAATGGAGGTTCGCATACATCGCAGGATGAGCGTCGTAAGTGCTTTTTGGGATATGTTGTTGCCATGGCAAACGAAGGCGGAGGAATGTTGGTATTGGGTATGGCTGACAAGCATCCTCACAAAGTTGTTGGTTCTGATTTTGGAAAAGGCAAATTGGGTGAACTTGCTGATGCTGTTTATTCTCATTTGGCTATTCGGATTCGTTTTGAAGAACTTTTTGAAAATGATTTGCGAACATTAGTTGTTTATATTCCCTCTCGTCCAATTGGTAAAACTTTAAAGTTTGAAGGCGTTCCACTTATGCGAATTGGTGATAGCTTGCGGAATATGAGTGATGAGGAATTATTTTCAATCCTTTCGGAACAAGAGCCCGACTTTTCAGCCAAAATATGCGAAGGATTGACACTTGACGATTTAGATGAAAATGCGATTCTGAAAATGAAAGAAGCGTATTCCAAGAAACAAGATAATCCTCAATTTATGTCTTTGTCTAACTCGCAAGCGTTGTCCGATTTAGGATTGACAAAAGCGAACCAACTGACTTATGCTGCATTAATTTTGGTTGGTAAAGTGGAAGCAATAAACAAATATTTGCCTCAGTCGGCAATTCATTTTGAATATCGCAACACCCTTTCACAAATAGTCTTTGATAGTCGAACAATTTTTGCTGGTCCATATTATTTGATAATCGATGATTTGTGGGAAGCAATAAACCAACGAAACGGAAAAATACCTGTTCAAGAAGGTCTTTACATTTTTGATATTCCGTTTTTCAACAAAGAAGTTATTCGAGAAGCCATTAATAATACAGTCGCACATCGCGATTATCGCAAAACGAGTGAAGTGCTTATCAAACAATTTCCTTATCACCTTTATATCATTAACCCGGGCGGTTTCCCTTTGGGCGTAACACTCGACAATCTGCTAACTGTGAGCAGTACTCCACGAAATCGCTTATTGGCAGATGTACTGGCAAAAACCGGTATAGTTGAACGAAGCGGTCAGGGTGTTGACAAAGTTTATTATCAAACCATTTCGGAGGGAAAACCCGAACCAGATTACAGCTATTCTGACAATTTTCAAGTTGAACTACGGCTTTCAGCCGTAGTTCAAGAAAAGGCATTTTCATTGTTTATTAGACACATACAGGAAAACAGAAAAGATGATGAAAAGCTTGGAGTTCAAGAAGTAATTGCCCTAAACAGAATTAGGAAAGACACTTATAAAAATTCGGTAGATGAAACAGTCATTAAAAAGCTGATTAAAGAAGGATTGGTTGAGCGAATAGGAAAAACAAATTCACACAAACTTATTCTTGGAAAAGAGTATTTTGTATTTACCGACAAAAAAGGAGAATATTCGGCCATTAAACCAATCGACAACAAACAAGCGAAAAGCTTAATCGTTCTTCACTTACAGGAATTTGGCAAAGCAAAAATGGCTGACTTTGAAGCCGTACTAAACCGATTTATGAATAAGAATCAAATACGATATTTGATTGAACAATTGGTTGAACAAGGCGTATTGGACAAAGAAGGACAGTTCAAAGGAACAATTTATTCTCTAACAAAAAAGGAGAAATAATACGGAGATTAAATCCCCGTATTTTCCCCGTATTTTCTCGGTTTTGAGACAAAAAAACTATAAAATATTTTGGTTATAATCACTTTTCCAACAAGTTACGACTTTTTGAAAATCCCCATATTTTTACTGAGAAACAGAAAATTCCACTTATAATTGACTTTCATGTTGACAGACAAAAAACAATGAACTCACGAACTGAGAATCGACAACTTGGCTGTATTGAAAGTCGAAGTGACAGTTATGGGAACAACCAAAAAGAGAACAGAACGAGAAAAAAATGAACGAGAACCTAATCGAGTAGACTGCCCTGCCAGCCGAAACTGACAGGGAGAGCCTCTCACACCAC
>JBAXMR010000200.1:0-4222 GCA_037134195.1 Paludibacter sp.
GAAAAGATTGGCTCCTTTTTTTATCAAATCAAATATCTTTTACCGGACAACAGTGTTTTTAAATATCTAAACTAGCCAAGCAAAGTATATATTCATATAACCAAAAAAATGATTACCTTTGTCCCCCGAAAGGAATTCGGCTCGCTTCCAGGGCTGTTTTTCTTTCTTTTTCAAAATGGGGTGCCTTAATATTTCGGGCTGAGATCATACCCTTTGAACCTGCACGGGTAATTCCGCGAAGGGAATAAGACAAATTCATCCGTTTCATTTTTGGGCTCTCAAAACAATTTATTAATCATTTAATTCATTTGTTATGAGACAAATTTTAATTTCAGCATTCATGCTGTTTTCCATTGTAACTTTTTATGGTCAAAACGTCATTAAAGGAAAAGTGACTGACCCGAATGGTATTGCTTTGGCAGGAGCAACTGTTTCCGTTCAGAATTCTTCCAGTGTTCAGACTACCGGTTCGGCCGGAACTTTCAGGTTTGAAGGGTTGAAAAATGCTTCAGTAAAGCTTCTTGTTTCGTATGTTGGCTACGAATCAGTAACTCTAAAAGCATCTGCCAATTCAGAGACTCTGGTAAAGCTTTCACCCAAAACCTATTCAATCAACGAAGTAACGGTTACTTCGCTACGCGCCACGGATAAATCACCGTTGGCTTACAGCAATGTGGATAAGGAAACATTGTCGAAAACTAACCTCGGGCAGGATATTCCATATCTGCTTACCAACACGCCTTCGCTGGTGGTAACGTCGGATGCCGGAACGGGAATAGGTTATACCAATTTCCGCATACGCGGCACGGATGCTTCGCGTATAAACGTGACCATCAACGGAATCCCTTATAACGACCCCGACGAGCAGGGAGCCTATTGGGTTGATGTGCCTGACTTGACTTCGTCGGTTGAGAATATTCAGGTGCAACGTGGTGTTGGAACTTCAACTAACGGAGCAGCAGCGTTCGGGGCTAATATTAATATCCAGACTGATTATCATGCACAAAAAGCTTCGGGCGAAGTTTCGGGTTCGTATGGTTCGTTTAATAGCCAAAAGGCTACAGTGAAAGCAAGCTCCGGATTACTGAACAATCATTGGGCAATTGATACTCGTTTATCTTCAGTAACATCTGACGGATATATTGACCGTGCCTTTGCTAAAATGAAATCCTACTTCGTTCAGGCCGGTTATTACGGCGACAAAACCACCGTCAAATTTATTAGCTTTGGTGGAACCGAAAAAACCTACCACGCATGGGACGGAATCGATTCTTATGAGTTGCCTAAGTTGGAATATTCAAGAACATACAATCCCTGCGGGTATATGGGCGATGATGCAAATGGCAATCCATTGTACTACAAGAATCAAACAGATAATTATGTGCAAACAAATTATCAATTACTTGGGATTCATTCATTTTCATCAGAACTAAATATGAATGTTGGATTGCATTATACCCGTGGAGATGGCTATTATGAAGAATATAAAAGAAATAAATCGGATAGTCCGGTAAATTTGAAAGAATATTCAATTGATTCTTTCAAAGTTGGAAACGACTATGTTACTCAAAGTGACCTGATTCGCCAAAAATGGATGGGGAATGACTTTGCCGGAATGATTTTCTCGCTCAACTATCAAAAAGATAAACTTTCGGCTCAGCTTGGCGGTGCTGCCAATAATTATTGGGGAAATCATTGGGGCGAAGTTATATGGGTGAAAAACTACATGGGTGATATTCTGCCTGAAACAGAATATTATCGTAGTAAAGTCTCAAAATTTGATGGAAATATTTATTTAAAAGCAAATTACGAAATAGATCCGAGACTTAATATATATGGAGATTTACAGTATCGCCGAGTTAATTACGACCTTCGTGGAACCAACGATCAATGGGAAAGTACTGCTATAGGTATGCAAAAATTAGATATAAATCAGACGTTTAATTTCTTTAATCCGAAAGCAGGAGTTTTTTATCGTCCGGATAAATTGACGGATATATTCCTTTCGGTTGCGGTTGCTAATCGTGAACCAACAAGAACCAATTACACTGATGGGACTCCCGGTAAATGGCCAACCTACGAAACACTTTACGACACAGAATTCGGTTATAAATATCATACCAATAACTTCTCAGTTGGAGTTAATGCTTATCTGATGAATTATCACAATCAATTAATTTTGAATGGTAAAATTAATGATATAGGAGAACTTTTGACAGATAATGTTCCGGTTAGCTATCGTTCGGGAATTGAGTTGATAGGTGGCGTAAAGCTTTTGGATTGCCTGCGTTGGGATCTGAATGTCACTTTTAGTAATAACAGAATTGCCGATTTTACCGAAACGGTTAATGTGCTCGATGAGAATTATCTACCCATAGGAAAAAGTGTTGACTTTAATTATCATAATACGCCTATAGCATTTTCGCCTGAATTGCTTGCTAATAGTTTGATTGTATTCAGTAAAGATAATTTCGAAGCCGGTTTTCAGTCGGTTTATGTTGGAAAACAATTCGTTGATAACACCGGAAAAGACGATCGATGCCTACCGGCATATTTTGTGAATAATCTTCGTCTGAAATACGACGTTCCTGTAAAGTTTGCAAGTAGTTTATCGTTCTCGCTGCTTCTGAATAATTTGTTTAACGAACAGTATATCAGCAATGCATGGAGTTCTCCGAGTATAGCCGAAGATAAAGCAAACCCGGTTTATAATCAAAGTTCCACAGTTTATAATTATTTCGGATGTTTTCCACAGGCAAGAAGAAATTTTCTTGTAGGAATAACTCTAAAGTTTTGATTTGAATGTCACTATCATTTTTAATTCTACTTTGACAGATTAATCTTGTTGTTGTAAATAAATATACAGAAATAACTTCAAGTTCCTGCAATTTATTTCGATATATCGGTAGGTGATATAGGGGCGGATTATTATTGTTTTTTACCGCCCCAAGCCCCTCCTGATAAATCGGGATAAATTGCGGGAATGTAAAATACCATCGTCTTTAATATTTTATATTTTGAATTCTAATTCTACTTTGACACATTAGAAATTTTAAAATTAATTTCGTCCCTACGGGACTTTGTATATAGGACTTGTTTATGTTTTTACCATAATTACAGCTCTACGAGGTTAAAAAAAGTGACGTAGTCACGAAAATATGGTAAAAGCATGAATATAAATAACCCTTAAAGTCCCGTAGGGACGACATATAATTAATGTGTCAAAGTAGAACTAATCTGTCAAAGTAGAATTATAATAGTCGAAATATATCAATACTAATCAAAAAGGCGACAATTTTACTTGAACCTTGACTAAAGGAGATAAGTAGTTTTAATTTTATCAACACAGCTAAAAATCAGAATATCTCCGCCATCATGCATCGAACACTGCCACCTCCGATTTGTTCAATAGTTGGAATTGAAATGATAATCAAATCATTATACGATTTCAACAACTCAATTTGATGTTCCTGCAATGAGTCGTAAGCAGTTTGTGACATAACTAAAATTAGTTTTATCAGTTTCATTCTGTTGAAAATAATTATTTACCGCAGTTTCAGCATTGAACCCAAAAGCTACAGGTTCAATCATCAAAATAGTGTGTGTAGACTGGTTATTCATAGCTTTAATTATTAATTTTTACTCTCTAATCAACGGTAAGGTTGAACATCGTAATAAACCACCCATTTTTGATATTTCGTAATACGGAACACGTTCAACTTTCAATCCCCAGTTGTTTTCCAAATGCTCATTCAGGCGCATAAAATGTTGTTCGGAAACCACTACCGAAGGAGAAATTGAAAACACATTCGTATTCATAGAATACATTTCCTCCTGAGTTATTTCGAACACATTTTGTTGTCCGAACATTTCCACCAACTGATTATAATCGCTCTCATTCGCAAAACCGTCTCTGTAAATAATAGCTTTTCCATCACCTACCGGCATAAAAGCACAATCCAAATGTAATATGCCGTTATAGGGATTGGTATCGTGTTTTTTCAACTCAAGGGGTACAAACGTTTTCTCCGGAAAAATCTCTTTCAGAAAGTTGAATGCATATAAGTTGGTACGAGCAGTTTTAAATTGCGGGTAGTCAACCCCTGTATATAAATCTACCTCTTGTATTATACATTGAATACCCCCATATAAACTATATGTTTTTTCTTAGCTTGACGGCTATGCCCCTGAAGGGGGCTATAGAAGTTCGAGAAGTGTAAAC
>JBAXMR010000201.1:0-4150 GCA_037134195.1 Paludibacter sp.
AACAGTGAACGGATATCAACGGAAAACGTGAACGGGTATCACCGGAATATGTAATTCCAATTATTCTATAGGTAAGTTTTTATTTAACAGTAAAATTCAAAATTTATACTTCCCTTTTAAATATGTAGCTTTGAAAGCAAATAATGATTTGAAAATTAGTTTTACTTTATTTTCTGATGCAAAATTTGATGATGGAATGATTACTGGTACAAATTCTGTTAGTATCGTGCTGAAAACACCTATTAAAAATGCTAAAACACTAATCAATTAGGGTTGATGAATGTTCATAAAAAAACATCTGCAAGCCTATTGCAGATGTTTTTTTGTAAATATGATTCTTTTGAAATCAGATTCTAGCTTTAATAGCTTTGGTCTCTGCTTCGAAACCCGGTTTTTCGAGCAAAGCAAACATGTTTTTCTTATATGCTTCAACTCCCGGTTGGTCGAATGGATTTACTCCCAATACATAACCGCTTATACCACACCCTTTTTCGAAGAAATAAAGTAATTCTCCCAAGTGATATTCGTTCAATTTTGGCAATTCGATTTTTAAATTTGGCACACCACCATCAATATGAGCAATCATAGTGCCGAGTTCGGCCATTTTGTTTACTTCGTCCACACGTTTTCCGGCAAGGAAATTCAGCCCGTCTAAGTTGCTTTCTTCATTAGGGAAAATTTTTGTATAGTTGCTTTCTTTGATTGAGATTACGGTTTCGAAAATGGTGCGTTCACCTTCCTGAATCCATTGTCCCATAGAGTGCAGGTCGGTTGTAAAGTCAACTGAAGCAGGGAAAATGCCCAAATTGTCTTTTCCTTCGCTTTCTCCGTAAAGTTGTTTCCACCATTCCGATACATAATGCATTTTAGGATGGAAGTTCACCATGATTTCAATTTTCTTGCCAGATTTGTAAAGTTCGTTACGAACGGCAGCATATTGTGCAGCCGGATTTTCTTCAAATGGAGTTTCAGTTCCACATAAAGTTTCCATTTTTACAGCTCCGGCAACTAACTGACGAATATCAAAACCTGCAACAGCTATTGGAAGTAAACCTACCGGAGTAAGCACAGAGTAGCGGCCACCGATATTATCTTCAATTACATAGGTTTTATAACCTTCCTGAACAGCCAGTGTGCGCAATGCACCACGAGCTTTGTCGGTTACAGCAACAATCAGTTTCTGAGCAGCAGCTTTTCCCTGTTGTTGTTCCAATTGAGTTTTCAGCAAGCGGAATGCCAGTGCTGGTTCGGTAGTAGTTCCTGATTTAGAGATAGAAATGATACCGAATTTCTTGGTTTTAAGTAGTTCCTGAAGTTCGAAAAGATAATCTTCACCGATATTTTGTCCGGCATATACCACAACAGGTGCTTTGCGTTCGGTTTGTAACCAGTCGAAACTGTTCGAAAGTGCGTCGATAACTGCTTTAGCACCAAGGTAGCTACCACCGATGCCGATTACCACTACCACTTCGCAATTTTCACGAAGAATGTTGGCAGTGTTTTCAATGTCGCTTAAAAAAGCATCATCGATAGAAGTAGGCAGATTCAACCAACCTAAAAAGTCACTTCCTTTTCCGGTTCCAGTGTGTAAAGCCGCATTGGCTTCGGCAATTTGTGCTTTGTAACCGGCTACAGCTTGTTCGGATACAAATCCAAAAGCTTTGTCGATAGATAATTTAATGTTTTGCATTTTTATAATAGTTTGATGTTTACTTTATTTCAATACATATTTATATATTGGTCGATACATTTTTCCTTTTTCTGTGCTAAATGAGTCTACTTTCTTAATAATTTCTTCTGTAAAAACTATTTTTTTACCAATTGCATTTTTAATTTGATCTAAAGTTTTTAAAGGTGCTCCTTCCATGAATAATTCTTCTCCATCAATCCAATGTTTTGTAGTTATATAATTAGGACTAATTGAAGAGGTTTGATCGTTATTTGATAAAATAACCACTTCCCATTCGCCAATTCTTGAATCAGGTTGAACTTCAACTCCTTTAATTATATATTCAACGTTAAGTTCAGGCCTCCAACTGTTATTTTTGTGTCCCCACTTTGGATTCGCTTTAAGAATTTCGTCTTTATCATTATTTATTTCAATACCATCAATAATTATCATTGGTTGAGCCTTTTGGGATTATCAGTTACTTGAGTTTATCCGATAATTTTCTGATCTCCATTATTGGTGAACAACGGTTGTACAGAATTTCGTAAATTGAATCAACAATAGGCATATCCACATGATATTTTTCATTGATTTCGTGAATGGTTTTGGTGGCATAATAGCCTTCTGCTATCATTTCCATTTCCAGTTGGGCCGTTTTTACAGAATAACCTTTTCCAATCATGGTACCAAACATGCGGTTACGACTGAATTTAGAATAGGCTGTCACCAATAAATCACCCAAATAAGCCGGCTCGTTGATATCACGGTGTAATGGATTGGTGGCGTTACAGAAACGATTTATTTCCTGTATAGCATTTGAAATTAATACAGCTTGAAAGTTGTCGCCGTATTTCAAACCATGACAAATTCCCGAAGCAATGGAATAAATATTCTTCATAACGGATGAAAATTCAATTCCCATCACATCATCGCTTATTGAAGTGTGTATGAAATTGGTTGCGAAACGCTGTGCCAACAAACGTGCAATATCACGCGAACTACTGGCAATTGTGAGGTAAGAAAGACGTTCCAGAGCAACTTCCTCAGCATGACAAGGTCCTGCTAAAATGGCAATATTATCTTTGGGTACATTGTATATTTCTTCAAAATAATCAGAAACAATCATGTTTTCATCCGGCACAATTCCTTTAATAGCCGAAATAATCATCTTGTTGTCCAGCTTGCGTTTCAGCTTTTTCAAATGCTGTTTGATAAATGGTGAGGGCATGGCAAAAACAAGAATATCCGAGGTACGAACCACCTTGTTTATATCACTGGTAAAGTGTATGCGATCGGTGTCGAAACTTACGCCGGTAAGATAGGATGGGTTTTTGCTTTGTCGCAAAAACTCATCAATCTGATCCTGACGGCGCATGTACCAATTAATGCTGTCTGCATTAGTAAGCAAAATCTTTGCTATGGCTGTTGCCCAGCTTCCTCCCCCTAAAACCGCTATTTTGCTTCTATCGTTAATCATATATATCAGTTGACAGTTGTCAGTTGATAGTTGACAGTGCCCTTAGGAGTTAATAATCGTTGTATGTATATGTATAATTGATAATTATCAACTGTCAATTATTTTTCAATCCACTCTGCTACTTCCTCTTTGGTCGGATTCTTCAGCTCCAGTTTGTGTTTTTTGTTGTAACCGCAAATATCCTGATGGAATTTGTTTGGATTTAGTCCTTTCAAACCATCCACAGTCTGAATACCCGTTTTCATAATCACCTCAGCCCATTCAGCAGGAATACCCAGCTCTATGAATTTTTCGGGCCCGTCTTTTTTGGCCACTTTTTCAGGTTTCATCTGCGGGAAGAAAAGTACTTCCTGAATAGCCACCTGACCGGTCATCAACATTACCAAACGATCCATACCAATACCCATTCCTGAAGTTGGAGGCATTCCATATTCCAGCGAGCGCACAAAGTCCATATCAATAAACATGGCTTCATCATCTCCCTTTTCGCTGAGTTTTAGTTGCTCCTGGAAGCGACCCAGCTGGTCAATCGGGTCGTTGAGTTCCGAATAGGCATTGGCAAGTTCTTTGCCGTTTACCATTAATTCGAAACGTTCGGTGAGCTCCGGATTATCGCGGTGACGCTTGCAAAGTGGAGACATTTCGCGTGGATAATCGGTGATAAAGGTTGGTTGAATATAGTTTCCTTCGCATTTTTCGCCAAAGATTTCATCAATCAGTTTACCTTTTCCCATGGTTTCATCAGCTTCTATATGCAATTGTTTGCACACTTCGCGCAGTTGTACGTCGTCCATTCCGTTGATATCTATGCCTGTAAATTCTTTGATAGAATCAATCATGCTGATTCGTTTGAACGGCGTTTTAAAGCTGATAACATTATCACCAACCGTTATTTCGTTCGTTCCGTTCACGTCCTGACAGATTTTTGCAATCATATTTTCGGTGAAAATCATCATCCAGTTGTAGTCTTTGTAGGCTACATATATTTCCATGGCGGTAAATTC
>JBAXMR010000202.1:0-4127 GCA_037134195.1 Paludibacter sp.
GAATTCCACGGATTGGATTTGTGAAAGGTGGTCAATCGGCCAATTGGAGCGATGTGGATCTTGCCGACCATTTCCTTGTCAAAGCACAAGATTATGTAAAAAGCCATAAAGCAAATCCTTTCTTTCTATATTATGCAATGAATCAACCGCATGTTCCTCGAACTCCGAATCAACGATTTGTTGGAAAATCAGGAATGGGACCACGTGGAGATGTAATTTTGGAGGCGGATTGGTGTATTGGCGAATTTATTAAAACCCTAAAAAAAGAAGGAGTTTTTGATAATACATTAATCATATTCTCAAGCGATAATGGTCCGGTGTTGAATGATGGTTATTACGATGATGCAGTTGAAAAACTGGGCGACCATAAACCCGGTGGACCACTTCGGGGTGGAAAATATAGCTTATTGGAAGCCGGCACGCGTGTTCCGTTTTTCACTTACTGGAAAGGCAAAATCCATCCACAAGTATCTGATGCTTTGGTTTGTCAAATCGACTTAATTGCTTCAATTGCTAAGTTAGTTGGTGCAGACGTGAAACCTACCGACAGTCAGAATTTGTTGGATGTATTAATGGGTAAAAGCAAAAAAGGGCGTGAAAGCCTTGTAATAGAAGCCAATACTAAAACGGCATTTCGAAAAGGCAACTGGTTGATGATTCCGCCATACAGTGGAGATGCAATATTGCAAGAAGTGAATATTGAAGTCGGTAATTCGACTGAATATCAGCTTTATAATTTGAAGGAAGATGTTGGTCAGAAATGTAATTTAGCAAAAAGTCAACCGAAGATATTGAGTCAAATGATAAAAGATTTTGAATTGGTTCGTGGTGATTATAAAAACGTTGAAAAAATTGAATTAAAATAATCCAATGAACAAGCCAGGAATTATGTTGCTATTGGCAACTCTTTTTGTAGGAATTTCACTATTTAACAAAATCAACTCTCCACAAGGGAGTTGCTTTTCATTAAATGCTGCAGATTTTCAAAAAACAATTAATGACAAACAGGTCGGCCTTTATTTTTTGAAAAATGGACAATTGGAAGTGGCTATTTCTAATTATGGCGGTCGAATTGTAAGCTTGTGCGCACCATCTAAAAATGGAGAAATGGCAGATGTAGTAGTTGGTTTTAAGAGCATTGATGATTACCTAAAAGCAAAAGGCATTTATCACGGTGCAATCATCGGTCGTGTGGCTGGTAGAATTGCTAACGGAAAATTTGATTTAAATGGCTCAACCTATTTATTACCGTTAAACAGTCCGCCAAACCATCTTCATGGTGGTGTAAATGGTTTTCACAATCAGGTTTGGGATGTGAGTGCTGTGACTGACACCTCAATAGTTCTGACTTATTTCTCGGTAGATGCTGAAATGGGTTATCCGGGAAATTTGAATGTGAAGGCAACTTATATCCTCAATTCAAAAAATGAACTCTCGATGGAATTAGCAGCTACAACCGACAAAAGTACACCGATAAATCTGACCAACCATGCATTTTTTAATCTGGCTGGAGAAGGTAGCGAAACTATCCTGAATCATATACTAACCATTCCAGCCCAATATATTTGCCCGGTAAGTGCTGACAAAATACCAACCGGTAAATTGATGAGTGTGAAAAATACGCCTTTTGATTTCAGAAAGGCAAAACCAATTGGGAAAGATTTAATCTTAGAAAAAACCAATGAGCAATTAAAATTTGCGGGTGGTTACGACCATCATTTTGTACTGAGTAAAAAAAAGAACAACGTTCTGATATTAGCTGCTACTGCGTTTGACCCTCAAAGTGGACGCAAAATGGAAGTCTTTACCGATGAGCCTTGTATTCATTTCTTTACTGGCAATTTTTTTAATGGATCTGATATTGGTAAAATGGGGAAACCGATTAATTATCGTGAATCTTTTGCTCTCGAAACACAAAGATTTCCATTTGTAACCAATCAAAAACAATTTCCTTCAATAATTCTGCTTCCTGGTGAAACATACAAAGCAAAAACTGTTTATCGCTTTTCTGTGGTTAAATAATGTAAACTCTCAATCATTAAACTAATATTCAATCCATTATGAAAAATACATTGAACCAATTTAAAATCAATGATAATTCAGATACAGAACTAACTCAAAAGTCCACCCAACGGGGGGATTTAGGGGGGCAATATTTACATTATAAGCGTCTCATTTCATTTTCATTTTTATTGTTCAGTCTAATTCAATTCTCATTTAGCCAGCAATCACAAGATTCAATTACCAATCTTTTCGATAATTTGAAAGTTGGCGAATTGCCATACCGACTATTAAAACCATTGAATTTCGATACTAAAAAGAAATATCCTGTTATCCTCAGTCTTCACGGTGCTGGTGGCAGAGGAACAGATAATACAAAGCAAATTGCTGACAGCAAATGGCTTAAATATTTGGCAACTGAAGATGTTCGCAAAAAC
Organism: Paludibacter sp.; assembly: GCA_037134195.1. Taxonomy (GTDB): domain Bacteria; phylum Bacteroidota; class Bacteroidia; order Bacteroidales; family Paludibacteraceae; genus Paludibacter. The sequence continues at coordinate 2,439 of JBAXMR010000202.1, forward strand.
TATTCGTGCTTCATTGTTGCTCCACAATCGACTACTTTGTGGAGTGAAGAACAATTGAAACTTCTCAAAACAATTATTAAATATTTACCTTCGGTTGATATGAAACGAGTTTATGTTCTTGGACATTCGATGGGCGGTCACGGCTCGTACCGATTCATCCAGCTTGACCCAACATTCTTTGCTGCAGCAGCTCCATCGGCCGGAAGTGGATTGCCCGAAACGGAAAATTTCATTGATGTAAACAAGATTAAGCACATTCCTATATGGGCATTTCATGGAGATAAAGACCCTAAATGTCCGTACGAGAAAGATGTAAAAGTGTTTGATGAAATGACAAAAGTGGGTGGAAACATGAAATTTACAACCTGGCATGGCGATGCGCATGGTGGTCCTGTGGCACTAAAAATGCTAACGGGTGCAAACAATGGGACAACACAAATGAGCAGTAATCAATGTGATCCAGAGCCGGTGTTTTTAAAATGGCTGTTCAAACAAACCAAAAAGTGATTTTATTGCAATGCATCATTGTATTGAGTGAAATCGAATTTCAGTATTCAATTAAAACATAAATTATAACTATCAAACAAAGAAAATGAAACCTACTTTATTTATTTTAGCAGCAGGTATGGGAAGCCGATATGGTGGACTGAAACAATTAGATGGCTTAGGATCTAATGGAGAGACAATCATGGATTATTCCTATTTACGATGCCATAAGAGCAGGATTTGGGAAGGTCGTATTTGTGATTCGTGAAAGTTTTGCTGATGATTTTAAGTCTATTGTGTTAAATAAATTTAATGGACTTATCGAGACTGATTTTGTTTTTCAGGACATCACAAAAGTACCTGAAGGTTCTGCTTATACTCCTGAACGTGAAAAGCCTTGGGGAACTAACCATGCAGTGCTAATGGGAAAAGATGCCATCAAAGAACCATTTGCCGTAATCAATGCCGATGATTTCTATGGGAAAGAATCATATCAGATATTGGCCGACTTCTTGACCAGCGTTGCAGGTAAGAAAAATGAGTATTGCATGGTGGGCTACCGAGTAGGCAATACCTTGTCAGAAAGCGGTGCCGTAAGCCGTGGTATATGTGAGGTGAACGAACTTAGCTTATTGCAAAATGTAGTAGAACGTACCCACACTGAGAAAAAGGGTAATGACATTGTATTTCTGGATGAAAATGGTGCAGACGTGGTTATTCCCTTCAATACACCGGTATCGATGAACATGTGGGGTTTCACTCCCGATTATTTCGACTATTCTGAAGAAATTTTCAAGACTTTTTTAACTGAAAAAGGATAGCAATTAAAATCAGAATTCTACATTCCGTTGGCTGTGAACGAACTTATTGTAAACGGTAAAGCTACCTGCAAAGTGTTGGATACACCATCCAAGTGGTTTGGGGTAACCTATGCCGAAAATCGGGCACAAACTGTACAGGATATTCGCAATCTTATAGATTTGGGGATTTATCCTGAAAAATTATTCGTGTAATCGTTTTTCGGCAGAAAGTCAAATACTCTTCCCTTTACGAAATGACTTTCTCGTAAAAACAGTTACGTTTTGGAAAAGATAAACGTTTGAGCCCTAAACCTAGCGTAAACCTGGCGTAAACAAAAAAAGACACCTACACAATGAAGTGTAAGTGTCTGATTCCAAGGGTGGGCCCAACTGGGCTTGAACC
>JBAXMR010000203.1:0-4092 GCA_037134195.1 Paludibacter sp.
TTGCCTAAGGGAATGTATTTTTGCCAATTCTCTAAAGGGAAACAAGTTATTCAAACTCAAAAATTCATAAAAGAATAACGGAAAATTATATTTCAAGCAAAAACCAAAAATTAATAGATAAAAAAAAGTTGTTCCGATAGAACAACTTTTTTTTATGCAATATCTGATACTGCACGATTGACTTATCAGGCATTCATTTCTGATTTGTGTGATAATTATTTTCCTGTATAAATTATCAATCTGGTTTTATACAACTTAAGTATTCCTTTCTATTTGAACATTTGAAACAAAAACACTACAGTATTGAGACTTTATAGTAGGGTAAATAAAATAATTGGTTCGTATTTTTGCTAATTATAATTCACTTTAATCTATTATTCAAAGTAAATGAAAAAACTATTACTTCTTCAAGTCATTTGGGTCTCAATTTTTTCTGCACATTCACAATTACAAAATCAACCTGCAATACCGATTAACTCCTTCGGAATCTGGGACAGAGGTGGGGTTTTACTAAAAGATCCTACCAATCCCAAATACAACAAGTTTTTTAAGGGAAGCCAATTAGACATGAAATGGAAAGACCTTCAACCAACAGATTCTACAAATTATAATTGGGGTGTATTTGATACTAATTTGAAAGTTGCTTATGATAATAATGTACAATTGTATTTGACATTATATGTTGGTCCGGATTGTCCTGAATGGATTTACACTGCTGGAAAAGTGCCTGCCGTGACAACGAACGACTCCAAACATTCGTGGCCAAAGTATCCTTATTATTTGAATCCAAATTACTCTCGTTTATGGCATAAAGTGATTGCTGCTTTTGGCAAGCACATGAGAGAAACGATATCACTTGATTGGAATCATACTATCGCATTTTTGCAAGTTGTAGATGGATGTACTGGCGATGTTACACCTTACAAAGGAACAGTCGATAGTATTAAATACGCTATTACTGATACTCAATATGATGCTTTTCGGTTTGTGGGTTTTAGTAAATACAAAGCTGCTTTTCTCGATGGAGATCAAAACACGCGAATACCATTGCTTTTTAACGGCGTGAATGATGAAGACCCGAATGGCGCAGCTGGATGGAAATGGGTGACTGACAGCCTAAAAGAGGGTTTTGGGATGAAATGTGGTACAACAGTTAGGGGAGTTGCCTTAAATGATGAATTGAAATTTAAAAATGGCTACAGCAAATATTTTATTGATCCAAAAGGATTAGCTTGTTTTGGTAGGTCAGAGATGGATCAACTTTGTATGTCTACTATGTTTATGAAAAACCTCGACATTGCTTATCATTGGGCACTTCTCAATGGACTCAATACAGGGACAAGTGTTCATGATATTAACAAAAGCTCATCAGATCAGGTATTTAGCCATCCTGAAGTGATGAAATCGATGCGGTTTTTCAATAAATATGCACCGCAAGTATACGCTTCTCAAGCCACTGGAGCTTATTCTGTTTTTCATAAAGGATTGAATGCTAATAACCTAACAAAATATCCATATCCCAAATATTCTACTTTATCACGATCTAATCTCGAACGTTATTATCGGATTTGCAAAGATGAAGCCATGTATGGCGCAAAAATTTCCGATACTACAATGGTTTCAGCAGGAAAAAACGATCAACGCAATTCTCAAAAAGATTACAATGATGTAGGTTGGGATATTGACGAAGGCAATTTTGAACGCTTTCTTACTCAAATTGCTCCTGATTCTACTTCTGCAGGGCTTTGGCGAGTGCGTGGGCAACTTACGGGAGCATCGTCTAAATACGACCGTTTTGCCCGCAGATTCGACAATGTAACAAACAGAAACACCATGTATTTCAAATTCTGGGACGATGTGTTTAGTAGTACCAGCAAACCCAAAAGCCTTAAAATAAAGATTACTTGGCTCGACTCGATTGCAGGGTCAACCTGGGAATTGAGATATAAAGATTTAAATGGTTTGACGCAATCGCCAATCAAAATGATCGGATTAGGGGACAGAAAATGGAAAACTGACTCAGTAACGGTTACCGATATGGATGTGACACAATCGGGTCTGCTCAATTCAGATTTTATGTTGGTAAATACCGATAATGTGGATGATATATTTAATGGTATTGAGGTGGATTTTGAACGAATGACAACCGGAATAAATGATATTGACTGCGATAAACCAAATTCGATTCACCTATTCCCTAATCCAGTGAAATCAGTTTTGAACTGGAATACGAATGCTAGTTTTGATCAGATTAAAATTTATAGTGTAAGTGGAATTTTACTGCTTCAATCGTCAAACATGCAGAGTAGTTCTATCGATTTGAGTTATTTATCAAAGGGAATGTATTTTTGTCAACTCCGCAAAGGTAATCAAGTGATTCAAACAGAAAAGTTCATTAAAGAATAATCACAAATCACATGAAGCCAAATTTTAGTGCACTTGTCTTGTTCTGAAATAGGGTTACAAAAGAGTAAATACAATTCAGGATTATGAAAATTTAAACAAACTTAAAAATGAATATAACTAAAAATATTGCAACACTTGCAGCTCTTGGACTTGCCACTCAAGCCAACACAACCGCCGCAACAACTTCAAAAACACTAACTAAACCTAACATCTTGATCATCTTAGTAGATGATATGGGTTATTCAGATTTGGGATGCTACGGTAGTGAAATTCACACCCCAAATATCGACCGTTTGGCTGCCAATGGTGTTCGGTTTTCACAATTTCATAACTGTGCCAAGAGTTTTCCTTCACGGGCTAGTTTGATGACCGGACTTTATTTCCAACGAACCGAAGTAGCCGAATTCTCCCATACGGCAACTTTGGGTGAGGTTCTTCGACCTGCAGGATATAATACATGGTGGACAGGCAAGCATCACTCAAGATTCAATCCGGTAACTCGTGGATTTGACCATTATTATGGCATGATAGGTGGTGGCGAAAATCACTTTAATCCCTGGAGCGTCGAAATTCCTGGTCAACCGAGACCCGATGGCAAAGCCAATGAAAAGGTGAAGATCAAACCATGGATGGATGATTTGGAAAAAGTAACTCCCTGGCAAACGGTAAAATACGATACCGATGGATTTACCGACAAAGCACTGAAATGGCTGGATGATTCTGAAAAAGACAAAAAGCCATTTTTACTTTATGTAGCATACACCGCTCCACACTATCCCTTACAAGCCTGGCCGGAGGATATTGCCAGATACAAAGGTGTCTACGATGGTGGATACGAAGCGGTGCGTAAAGCACGATATAAAAGGCAGATTGAACTTGGGTTAATTGATCCGAAAACAGCACCACTTCCACCATTTGAAACTAAAAAGAAGAATAAAGAAGCACAACCGGAACTTTCGGCTGATGAGCTCCGTATTGAAGCAAAAAAGATGGAAATTTATGCTGCTATGGTGGATAGAGTAGACCAAAACGTAGGTCGATTGGTCAAAAAATTGGAAGAGCAAGGCAAATTGGACAACACTATCATTATGTTTTTGTCTGATAATGGCGGTTGTGCTGAGACACCCAAAACACAAGATGCAGATCCAAACGCACCTATGGGAAGTGTAGCCACTTACATAACTTACGGACAAAACTGGGCTACGGTGAGTAACACTCCTTTGCGCAAATGGAAGCAAGACAGTTTTGAAGGTGGAATAGGCACGCCATTTATTGTGCAATGGCCAGCCGCTATAAAGCCACAAACTGCATGGAACCGTGAACCAGCTCATTTAATTGACATCATGCCAACATTGGTGGCTATCAGTGGAGCAAAATATCCGGGCACTTCGAAAGAAACCAACATCAAACCAATGGATGGTGTAAGTCTTCTGCCTGCTTTCAAGGGGAAAACATTTGCACGTACAAACCCACTCTATTTTCAGTTTTCAAAGGGCTCTGCAGTGATTGATGGTCAATGGAAAATGGTGCGCGATAGTAAAACATGGGAGCTGTATGATATGGCTACCGATCGCACCGAAACCCAAAATTTAGCAGATCAAAAACCGGAAATGGTGCAAAAACTCGATGCACAATGGTTGACTTGGTGGAAGGATTGCACTGGAAGTGACTGGACTGGAAAAGTAA
>JBAXMR010000204.1:0-4011 GCA_037134195.1 Paludibacter sp.
AATTCAATGCAGGTATGTATCTTTATGCTTTGATAGCCGATGGCAAAGTCATCGATACCAAACGAATGATATTAACTAACTAAATTCAACATTATGAAAACTAAATTATTGATTTTCGGATTTGTGTTTTTAAATATATCTGTTTTCTCGCAAGAATTTTCGACGAAAATATATTTCAAAGATGCTGTAGGAAGAGTTGATTCTATAACCGTAGGATACGCATTATTAGCTACAGATAGTTTAAATTCTGCTTTAGGAGAAAAAAACATCCCTTTAGATCAGATTGATACAACTTTCTTTGTTTGTATTTCTAAAATAGAACAAGTTGGACCAGATAAATTTGCCAAACCAGTCTATCGAACCAAAGTCAAGTATGCCGATTTCAATAAACCCGATTACAATAGGGTACTGCATCTCGATGTTATATGTAAAGATTTTCCATTTACAATAAGTTGGAACAAAAATGACTTTAGAGATATATTGCGTTCAAAAAGTTGCATATCTACATCTCCTCCTGGTTGGAGTGATTTAGGTGGTAAATTAGAATGGTTAGGACAAACAGATAATATGGTTTTTTACGATTATAATAAAACAGAGAACTATAGTAGAAATTATTTATATGGAAATTATAATGAGAATTATCATATGGATACAATAATCTCAAAATCCATCAAAACCGGAGATCTTTTAATCGCTTTTTTTGGGCATGATTTTAATGTTGGTGTAAACGATATAATAAACTCTAAAATCTCAATATTTCCAAATCCATGTAAAGAGTATATTAATATTGATGTAAGTAATAAAACTAATTTTACCATAAAGATTTACAATCTGACAGGTGTTTTAGTTCGTAATGAAACAATAACAGCGAATACTACTAAAATTGATATGTCAACATTACCAAGTGGAATATATTTATTGAAAATCGGTTCTATAAATGAAATTACAAAAATCAAAATTCAGAAATTATGAGAAAACTAATTATATTGTATCAATTTTTATTCTTAATAAACTGTATACAAGCACAAGAATTTACATGTGAATTGTTAACTTCGTCATCGCAAAACAACTCAAATCAGGTTCAATCGCAAAACTCTTTATGTTCACAAATTTGGAATTATACAATATATCCAAATTTTGATCATACTCCAATAAAAACTCTGAGAGTATCATTCGATATCATTCAACGATCTGATGGAAGTGGAAATTTTGACGGGAGTACAGATGAGCAAATCACTCAATACTATTCCAAGTTGATTGAGGTAGTAAATAATTATTTATCGAATATGCCAGCTGCAAACCCAGCTGTATTATCACATTATATCGTTGATTCCAGAATAAGAATTGTACTTAACAAGGTAAGCTTTTATAAAAACGACAACTTATATTATTACAATCAAAGAACTGGGACAAATGGATGTGATTCGATATATAACAATGTCATCTTACAACGTTCAGATTTGAGCGATATTGACAAGAATCATAGTTTACATCTTATTATGGATAAGCCAGACAATGAAAATAAAGTTGGAGGTGCAACATATTTAGGCATTCATAAATGGATAAGATTTAAAAATTACGCTCGATATTTTAACAACGATTTGAATGCTGCATATTATTACGCACATCACATAATTCATGAACTAGGTCACTCAATGGGATTGAATCATGTATTCGAAGATTATCCAGGGAAATATATAGAAGATCCTCTAAGAGATTATGGAAGCCCCGCAATGACAACTACAAATAATTTTGAAGATTATCCTAATTGGTCAATAACTAATTGGTCAGTCCTCCAAAATTACACTGAATACCAAGTATCAAAAATGCATTGTTATTTGATGGGGCAATATGGTTCTATTGTTAATGATATCACACAAGATTACTGCACTTACAATAATACACAATCAATAACTATATCTTCAAATCAGGACATTGTTTGGAGTAGCTCTAAAAATTTAATTGGTGATTTAACTATTAATGGAAAACTATCAATAAAATGTGGTATTTCGATTCCCTTTGGAGGGTGTGCAACAGTTAACAATGGAGGCCAACTGACCATTGACCAAGGTGTAATTGATAATTTATGTAACAACGATTGGGGCGGTATAACCGTCAAATCAGGAGGCTTATTGGTATTGAATGGAACTACTATTTCGGATTACAATATAACGGTGGAAGCTGGTGGAAGTCTTATCATTAAAGGTTCGTTGGTTATGTCGGGGAATCATGCTATAACCGTTCAAAGCGGAGGTTATTTGTGTATTGAAACAGGAACTACCGTGCAGTTAACCGACTACAACAGTGTGATAAAAATAGGAGAAGGTTCATTAAATGGAGTAAATCCGGCTCTTTCTATTTCTTCAAGTTGTATTTCAAACCCTTCGGCTATTGTACCATCAGGCAACGGCGCTATAGCCGATTTCAATCAGGATATGTATATTCAAAACCTGACTATCAGTGCAAGCCGATACATTGGAGGTAAAAACATCTATGTTGGTAATCATGTTACAACTGGTCAAACATCGGGTGATGTAAAAATAAATAACGGTGCCAATGTGATATTTGATTGCAAAGCTACAACCTTCGATGCCGGTTTTGAATGTGTTTTGGGCAGTTCGTACGAGGTAAAGAATCATTAACTATTCCGCATGCTGGCGCAACTTTGTAACTTGTGTCTTGCTTTGAAAAAGCAATTCATTCTATTTTTTTGCTTTAAATAGCAACACACCGATTACAAATCGGCGCAAGCGTGGGACTATATGATTACGGTAACCTACGGAACGACAACCCAGAGGGGATATTTCAGTATTGAATAACAAAAAACAGAAAAGCAGTGCAGCCAACGGTCGGCAACAAACCATGTGAACATAGTTTGAAGAATTTAGAACCTAAAGCTACCCGGTGTGTTGCGCTGCTTTTCAAAAAGACTATTTTCTAAAAAAAACAATTTAAATCAAATTATTATGAAAACAAAAATCTTTATTACAGCACTTTGCCTATCGGCAAGTTTATTATTAAATGCACAATTAAAAGTAAACCCAGACGGATCTTTAAGTACCGGCTATACTGGCTATGGGGATTTAAATATGGGCAGTAGTGGATATACAAGCAATGGAACAATATGGGGTAAGTGGGCTTTTGAGATTTGGGGCGAAAATCTAAATATTTGGAAACCATGGCCAAGCCCCAATAATGGTCAACAAAACTATTATATGTTTCTCACTCCTTCAGGTGCAATAGGAGTTGGAAAAGTACCTACCCATCTAACAGGAACATGTCTCGATGTTAATGGAATAGTATATTCGTACGGAAGTGCATTAACTTCTGATGAACGATTAAAAACGGACATAAAACCACTTACAGATAAATTGGATAAATTGTACCAACTGAATGGAAAAGCGTACAAGAAACATGCATTAGACGATGAAATTGTATTGCCCGATATCAAAGATGAAAAGGGAAATGTAATTAAGAAATATGAAAAATCGAAGAATAAAACACCAGAAACTACCGAATTTGGCTTTTTAGCTCAAGAACTAATGGCAGTTTACCCCGAATTAGTATCAAAAGACACTTTAGGGTATTACTACGTAAATTATATTGGACTGATTCCTGTTTTGGTGGAAGCTTTAAAAGAACAAAAAATACAAATTAATGCAATGATTGATTTAGCGAACAAATCCAATTCAGGATCAAAAAAAGTTGAAACTATCGTAACCACCGGATTAAATGAAGCCGATGCATTAACCTACCCTGTGTTAGATCAAAACACCCCAAACCCCTTTAATCAATCTACAACAATAGGTTTTTATTTACCAACCTCAATTACTGGTGCAACTATTTATGTTTACGATATGAATGGGGTTCAACTCAAAAACTATAGTATCTCAGAACGTGGAAAGAAAAATATTATCATAAATGGCTCAGAATTTAATGCAGGGATGTATCTTTATGCTTTGATAGCCGATGGCAAAATCATCGACACAAAACGAATGATATTAACTAAAT
>JBAXMR010000205.1:0-4001 GCA_037134195.1 Paludibacter sp.
TTCAATTGCAAAATTATTAATTTTTATTTTCTCCACAACTTTTACGGGTGAGCCAATCAACATTCAACTGGTACAGGAGTCCGAACGTGTAAGTCTTACTGTGCAAGATAATGGTAAAGGTTTTAATCTGAATGACATTGATGTAAACAAATCTTCGGGATTGCGCAATATCCGTTCGCGAATCGATTCTTTAGGTGGCCATTTCTCTATCGATTCAGTGGAAGGACAAGGAGCTGAAATGACCATTGAATTTGGGGTTAAACCTGTGTAAATTAAGTCGTATGATTAAAGTATTTATTATTGAAGATCACCCTATTGTGATTGACGGCATTAAAGCATTAGTAAACGATTCGGGTGTTGCAGAATTAATTGGTTTTGCCAAAACAGCTTCAGAATCGCTAAAACTCTTAACTTCTACAGCAGCTGATGTTATTTTACTGGATATCAATCTGCCCGATATGAGTGGAATTGAACTTTGTAAAATTATTCATTCTAAATATCCACAGTTGAAAATTCTGACACTAACCACCTTCCTACAACGTGATTTTGTAGATAAAATGCTCGAAAATGGTGCAATGGGTTACGTATTGAAAAACGCTCCGGGCGAAGAAATTATAGATGGAATTTGTACTGTTGCAGAAGGCGGGAAATTTATTTGTGAAGCAGTCAACCTACTTATAAAGAAACAGGATAACGATACGATGTTTCTATCGCGTAGGGAAATACAAATTTTAAGTCTGATTGCTGCCGGAGATACAACCAAAGAAATTGCTGATAAGCTGTTTATCAGTGTTTTCACAGTTGAAACTCATCGAAAAAACCTACTCACTAAACTAAATGCCCGCAATATGGTGTCACTTATCAAAATTGCGATGGATTATAAGTACATCTGATATTTACCGTTACCGCGTTAAATATTATTGCTTTTTTGTTATTTAAAAAAACACAAAACCCGCACAATCGTTTGATTATTTGGGTTTTATGCACTTATTGAGCTTATGGAAACGTACCTGAAGTGGGACTTGAAATTTGAAACGTGGTGAATTTTACAAAACATCTTTGAATGATGTATTTATTGTAAATCAATTAGTTATTATGTTTTTTGTTTCATATTATTTTATAAATGTTTTGTGAGATTTTGTTTGTGTTGTGCAATTATTATATATTTACACAACCATAATATTGTATCAATCTTTAGTGATTATTTACCCAGATACAAGAAAATAAGTAAAGAAATTGGTAGTGTTGAAATAGACGAAACAGTTTTAGGTAGCAATGGCAAACAACTGGTTTCAAATATTGATGTAAGTGAAAAATACTTCCTATCCGAATGTTTCGCCCCTCAATACATTATGAAAAGACATTTCATCCTGATGAGAATTCTGGATGAATTTTCATGCGAAGGAGTTGATGAAATCAACGCTGATAAAAATGAAGAAGCAATTGAAAAAGCTAAAAAAATAATTTAGTTTGATTTAATATTTTGAGCTTAAATCTATAAATTAAAGATTAATGAATGAATCTTGATGAATTACAATAGATTCTATTTCAGCATCATTATTATATCGTTTGGCAAATAGATGTTTTGTGCCGGATTATCTGTTGGAGAATTCTTCAAAAACAAACAGGGTATAATTTTCTTGCCTTGTGCGAAAGTGAGTTTTTCAATTTTTGTTTCAAGTTCAAAAAGTAGACGTGCAGCATTTTCACTTTCAGTCCATTTACATTCTCCTATTAATAATGCTTTACCATCGGTTGATTCAGCTATCAAATCAATTTCAATCCTTTCGGTTTTTGTAACATTTCCCCACCAACTTTGGGCGAGACCAAATGTGTAACCATCTATTTCTGATCCGGAAATTGCCTGTCTGCATAATTTTTCCCACCAATAGGATGTATAACCTGATAACCGTTGAACAACTTGATTCAAAACTACATCTCCTTTGTCCAATTCAATTAAAGATCTGTTAGGCAAAACATAGGTGAAATAGAAATTCATAAACGGATCTGAAATTCTATAATAACTCTTCTTTGAATTTCGTGGATTTTCGCCAAATGGTAATTCCCTCTCAATATAACCAAGTTGAATTAATTTATCTAAAGGACCTGCCAGGCTTGTTGATGGTTTTTCTAATCGTGCAGCAATCTCGGACAATCGATGTACTCCATTTCCGATTAATGAAAGAATAGTGTAAGACTGTGTTGTGTCACGCATATCGTCAATAAACAATCGTAAAGGTTCTTCAATTAAAATGCCTAAAGACGAGAATAAATGTGTCTTTAATGCATCCGTAAATAATGTTTCTTGTTGCCGAAGTTCCCAATAGCGTGGAACACCTCCCCAAACCGAAAACTCAGTGACTGCCTCTACCGCACTACATTGTAATACTTCCTGAAGATAAGGAATCTTCATTGGTTTTATTCTCAATATCAAATCAGCACGTCCGTAAAGTGGGGCTGTGCTGTCGATTATTAAACCTTGCATCAATTGCTGTGAAGAGCCACATATAATCAAATGAAAACGATTGTCTCCCTTGTCAATTAGTTTTTGTATTATAGCAGGTAACTGAGGTGCACTTTTCACTAAATATGGAAATTCATCCAGGCACAATGTAATTGGATTTATTAATCTGTTATTTAGCATATTAAACAGACTTTCCCAATCTGGATATCTTACCTGATCAAACCCGGGAATTCTTGTTGCAATCGACTGAGCTAAAAGTGCAATCTGCTGAGGGCTCTCTGCTTGATCCGCCATAAAGTAAATATCCGATTCATTCAATACGCGCTTTAGCAAAGTCGACTTTCCACATCGTCTTCGTCCATAAACCACAATAAACCCTGATTTACTGTTATTTAATATCTTTTTTATTCTGATTTGCTCCTCGATTCTGTTTACAAATGTCATAGGTTTATTGTGTTCGTATAATTATGTAGTACAAAAATAATGTTTCTATTACATAATACAAAATAATTGAATGTATTTTTTTCTGTATTTCCATAAAATTATCAATATACCCTATTGAATATTAGGGGGTTGTCAAACTAAAGTCCTATTTTAGCCCCTATAATCAATAAAACACCCACTATAGACACCGATAAAGAAATAGCAGAATATATATCAATGTCGTTTAGATAAGGAGTTTCAAATTTCAGTATAATTCAAATAAGAGAATAAGGGTGCTTTTGCTTTTTGAAATTTTAGCTACTAAGGGATAAAATACCCTGTTTATCTTGATTCTTTACCCTTAGTAGTGAGAATATACCTTCTGGTTTTACCCTTATTTCTTTGCAAATACTTAACTAAACGACATTGGAATATATATATTCAATTCTGCTCATGCAGCCAATAATTATTATAAGTTGGGGTTTTTATAGTCCGGAAATTATCAAACAAGGACTTTCGTTTCTTGTAAATGGTTTCAAACACAAAGGTCGGGTGAACATCAGCTATAATGAATGTCAGGACTTATTTGATCTTTTTTTATTGATGAGAATGAAAAGCAAGTTGGTTCCATTAATATGGTGTATTTTGACCAATTAGTTGAAGTAATTGATAATAGTGATTATTGGTATTAGTTTCCTTTAGAAAAGGTTTCAGAGATTATATAATCTACAATATCCAGCCCCTTTGATTTTTCAAAATCTGTTGTTTCATTTTCAATAAGTGTTGAAATTGTTATTTTACAATTGATAATTAAATGAATATCTGAGGCTTTAATTTTCCATTTGTCATAAGTTCCTAAATCAGTATTAAATAGCACAACTTTCAAATCAAAATGTTGTGCAATAAAACAAAAATAAAACCCTAACTGATTGAAAATCAATTAGGGTTTCTCACTGGTGGTACCCGAAGCGGGACTTGAACCCGCACAGCCGTGAAGCCAAAGGATTTTAAGTCCTTCGTGTCTACCATTCCACCATCCGGGCGCGATAAACTAATAAATGTGAGCGAAAAACGGGACTCGAACCCGCGACCCCGACCTTGGCAAGGTCGTGCT
>JBAXMR010000206.1:0-3990 GCA_037134195.1 Paludibacter sp.
TGTGAGAGGCTCTCCCTGTCAGTTTCGGCTGGCAGGGCAGTCTACTCGATTTAGCAGCATGGCCGTTGGTTGTATATAATTGTGTCTTGTTGTTTCTATAGTTGTTGTAGGTCAATATGGTTTTGCGGGTCGCGTAATTAATTAACAGGGAGCAAAAAAGTAAAGTCGGGAAGCAAGAATGTAAGTCCAGATTGCAAAAAAGTATTTTCGGGGAACAAGAAAGTAAAGTCGGGGTGTGAAAAAGTTCTTTCGGGGTCGAAGAAAATAAAGTCGGACTGGGAAAAAGCAAAATCAGGGAGCAAGAATGTAAGTTCGGGGTCATAGAATGTAAGTTTAGGTAGTGAAAATGTATTTTGTGGCTTGTACTTATAAAACTGCGGTTGTCGGAACGCCAACCGCAGTAGATTTATTTGTCTTATTTCTTTTGTTTTACGAATGCAAGCTTTGAAACTTGTTTGTATTGGGGGCTTGTGGCTCCGAATACGGATTTGATATATACTTTGGCGTCGAGAGCTATGTCTACTAAGCCTGTGAGTGGTTTGTCCTGAATTTCGTTGCGTGCAATGCGTGCGCTGCTTAGCTGTACTTCGGTTGGCAGAACAGCGGAGTTCTTTATTATCAAGTTCTCCAGAGAGGCGGATAGACTTGCTGTTTTGAGATCCTCTTCGTTGGGAATGTAGTCAGGAATTGAAGACAATAATGTTATGAACTTGGCAAAGTTTTCTAACCTGTCACTGAAACCCATTTGGGAAGTAGAGATTTGAGTTGTGCTTTTGCCTTCAGCTTCTAATGCTTTCTTTTCTTCGTCTGTAAGCTTTGCGCTGGCTCTTGAACCTTGTAGTTTGCGAACAATGGTTTTAGCACTGTCGTCCACCTGCGTGGTGGTGTCGGTTGCTTTTAGGGCGTTGTTGGCTCGTGTAACGAGTTTGCTTAATGGCTCAAATGCAGATTCGCGAGCTGCTGCAGCGTTTGAGTTTGCAGAGAAAGCAACGTTTACTGCGTTTAATGATGCTTTTGCTTCAGATAAAATCTTTTGTAACTCTGGAATTGAGAGACGGTTTTTTGAGGGATTGTAGTCTGTACCAAATGCCGTAATGTAAGAAATTAATGTTTCGAAATTTGCTACGTTTGTAGTTAGACCTGTTTCAGAAGTGCTTGCCATAATTTAATTGATTTAATGGTAAATAATTTAGTTAATCATAGCGGCAAATATACTTAATTTTTAGATATTAACTTTGTTTCTTGTAAAATAATTTTATAAATTATTTTCTAAAATTATTGCGAAGCATTTAAACGCTCATAGTGCATTGTTTTTTTTGCTTCCAAATCGCTTTATCAATTCAAGGCGTACAAAAAAACAATGTACTGTGACCGCTCTGCCTATTATCGAAAAGCTATAAAAGCCACCGCAAGACATTTGATAATAAACACGAACTTGCTGTGGCTTTTTTTGCTTTTTGGGCGATTAAATTAGATGTAGCCAATGAAGCGCATATTCTTCATCTGAAAAAACTTTTAAAAAATACTTATCACCTGATAATCTTTCGCTTACCAGCATTGCAAAAGCTGTATTAACTGGATCTAAATGAACTAATGCGTGACGAATTGAATCGAATTTAATTAAATGGCTCTTTAACCGTTCAATTAATAATTGTATTTCTTCCTCTGTAAATGTAACTTTTAAGTTTCGTGCATCTTCAAGAATTTTTAGTTTTCTTGGTAATGAATTATCATTTGCAAATGAATCAATTTCTTTAAACATGTGTTCTATTCCAAAAATACCACTTACTGTAATATGCAAAGTTTCTTCGATTTCGTTGAATTTATATTCTATCATTTTTTTTATATTTTATTTCTAAATGTACTTCAACCGTCTAAATGAGTAAAAAAACAATGTAATGTGACCGCTCTGCCTATTTTCAAAAAGCTATAAAAGCCACTGCAAGACTTTTGAAAATAACACCTACTTGTTGAGACTTTTTTTGCTTTTTGGGCGTTTACTTATTATATTATATTACAATGGGATATAAAATACTACCACAAAGTGAGAATCATAGGTTTGTTTAATAAAAGTATATCAATATTTTCAGAGTTTATTAATCTTTCAAAGCAATCTTTGTTTTTTCTTTTCTGTAACATCTCTGTATTTCCATAAATGACCACTATATTCACTATTTAAATAAGTTGGAATATAGTCTCTTTCGAAATATCGACCATCAACCAACTCAAGTTCATCATTAAGTTTAACTGTTTTATTTGATAAAATCAGTTTGATATCAGAGATAAACTTTTTAGGATTTTTAAATATGGATTTGCTTTGTTCAGCAGAATCCGAACAATCTGCTCCGACAAGTATCTCAGGATGTGCAGAAATGTTAAACATGTCACAAAACAACTGGTTTGTCAGCACAATTTCGCGCTTTGAGTTTTCGAGCAGAATTCCTTCTTCCATGTTGATTAGAAGATTTGTTAGAAGATTTACTTTGGCTTTAATTTCATTTTCAGCCATTTTTAACTCTGTAATATTATTCATTAGTGCATGACTTGCCTGTTTCCCATCAAAAATTAGGTTATGCGCTGTGATTTCAACAACTATCAGTTTGCCATTTCTCTTTTTATGAACTCGTTCAACAACCCAATTTGATTCATGATTTAGCTTTTTCAATTGTTCAATATCAATAAGCAATTCGGGTACTTCGGTTTCAATCTGAATGTTTTTCAGGGTCATTGTCAGAAATTCATCTCTCGAATAACCATAAAGATTAATAGCTGAGCTATTTACTTCTAAAAAAACAAGCGTATCCAAATCAATAATCCACATAGGCTGAGGATTTTGAGCGAACATAAACCGATAATTTTCCTCACTATCTCGTAATTTTATTTCTGTTTTAGTTCTTTCTACAATATCGTGAACTATGGAGTAGAGTAATGTTTTATCACGAAACTTGATAGGACCGGAATAGACTTCTACATCCCGAATTTCTCCACTTGCCAAACGATGTTTAAATAGAAACATATTGCGGTTCTCTGCAACTGCCTTTTGCATTTCGTCTTTTACTTCGTCAGGTGAAAGGGTATTTATTTCAGCAATATTTTTATTACAAATTTCAGCCTTTGACCAGCCGTAATAATTGCTTGCTGCTAAGTTTGAATCCACTATCTCTCCGGTTTCGGGGTCAACAAGGAGCATTATAGAATAATTTCCATCAAATATCGATTTATATCTTTCATCTTGTTCCAGTTTAAGCAACTTTTCTTCACTGATTCGTAATGCTTCTTCAATTTTTTTATGTTCAGTAACATCAAAAATAATATAACAGACGAAAGTTTCAAGTCCGATTCTTATTGGAGCTGAATAAATCAGTACATCCCGAATTTCGCCTGATTTAATCTTGTGTTGTGATTCTAATGCTAAATCCTTCGATCTGATTTTACTATTCAGATTACCCAATATTTTGTCTCTTTGCAAAATGTCTATTTTATCAATAGTCATTCTTTTAAGTGATCTTTTAGAATATCCATAAAATCTTTCAGCTGATGGGTTTGCATCTATAATCAACCCGTGATGTGGATCTACAATTAATTGAATAGTAGGATTATTTCTAAAAATATCTTCATTTTTACTTTTCTTAAATAAGTCCTCACACTCATGTAAATAATGATAATAATCGTTTTTCTTAAATATGCTCATCAGTTAAATTAATTAATAGTTGATACTCTGCAATTTTATATCTTTGTCAAAGTCTGATGTAAAAAGTTGGTCTTTTACCACTCTGTATTTATTAAATTCTGTTTCAACAAAAAACTTTATAATTTCGGCTGTCACTTTCCTTGATTTTCAATGACTTCACGTAGATTGAAATGCAAGAAATACTTATTTTTTCAGCCAAATCACTCATTGACATTGAGAATCTTCTTTTTTTTTCGGCCTGCTGCTAACGACCGAGGCGTCGAGTAGGCAAAGGGGGTTTCACCCTAAGCCTCTCACAG
>JBAXMR010000207.1:0-3982 GCA_037134195.1 Paludibacter sp.
TTAAACTATAAAAACCTTATGCAAGCGGGGTGATAGAGCTTGCGAAAGTTGAGTTTTGAATCACTTTCTGCAGATAAATTTGCACGAGTCTTAATGTCATTTTCAAATAGTATTTTGGAAGATATCTCGACGTAACCAGAATCACCACAACCCATATCTGCATGAGCATCTATATGGTCAATCGAAAAACATAACCTAAACTCATTCTCCATTTGAATTTTTCTAAGAAAGGAAAATACTTCTTCATGGTGAATAAAGAAACAACCTGGTGTTTTTTTGTGTGAATCCAATCCACAATTTTTCTCTAAAAATTGTTTTACTTTTTTTATTTTCCAAGGTATGAATTCAGAATCATCTAATCTCTCATCGGAATTTAATGAGACAAATGTTTCTTTTTCATTCAAAAAGAAGTCAAGATCAATGTCGAGAATTTTTATTAAATGCATAATTAAATTATTATGAAAGCTACTTTTGGAGGATTAATTTAATAATTTGATTTTATTTCAAATAATTGAACTTCTGAGATATCAACAATGCTATTTATGCTTTCAATTGTTTCTTCGTTTATGAATGGTTCTGAATTTATTATTGTTTTCAACTCGTCATTTAGCCAATCGGAGTTCCAAAGAATGATTGAACCATCATTTACTTTGTTACATAATTTTTCGTCGTATATTTTAGCTCTATCGAGCTTTATCGTTATTCTTTGTAGCCATATTTTTAAAATACCTGTATTGGGTATTTTATTGAATCGGGTTTGAATATCGTTGAGTATCTTGTCACGTTGCTCGTCATTATCAATTAAAGTGAATAGTTTACTCAAAATTGCAGCAGTAATAGCATAAGTCCTTGGGTTTTTGTAAGAAATGTCAACTATAATACTGACTAAAGCCTTAACATTTTCTTTGGTTTCAGTGATACTTTGAATTCTATTGAAATATTTTGTCAAAGCAGTTGACAGGCTTCCTGAGTTAGGAAACTTTTGAGAAAGTTCATGAATTAATAACAAGTGAGTTTGTAATCCTTTTGCTCCTTTTTTAGCTGAGACCCAATATAATTTATCCGGCTTAATTGAATCTCGTATAACGTTGTTTGATATAAATGTCTTTTGTGCATTTAATCGCATACCCAGAACAATCAAGATTTCAGTTAGATATCGTGCGACTTGTTCTGATATCTGAGGGTTGTTTGAAAATATACGGTAATCGTCACGATATCTGATTATATGGTAGTCTGTTATTCCTTTTTCAGATAGTTTTTTAGTCAGTTTTAAATCAGCATATCCTAATACCATTTCTGCAACGAAGTCCATTAAAATACTACCTTGAGGTATACCATTGGTTTGCCCAAATGACATATCCCTTATATACTTATCAATTGCATTACCAACCAATTGTAAACTTTTATTTGTTTTGGTTGCTGTTCTGGAATGTAATGCCCATGCGATAGAATGTGTATATAAAGAACCGTAACAATCAGTAATATCTGTATGTAAAACATATTCATAATTTAAAGCAAGCTCTATTGAATGTTGCTCTATAGAATGCCACCAGTTATTTACTGTTGTTGCTTTATCAGATAAATCATTTTCAGATTTAATAGGTATGCTAAAACATTCAATTTTTGGATTGCTTCTAAGTATTGAAAATCTTTCAAGAATAATTTTCAAATTCTTTTCTTCAGTGATATTGTTTACTAAAGCAACATATATTGCTGGGTGGATTAATTGGAAAGGACGCCATGCGTATTTCCCATCTTTATTATTCAACAACGTGTAATTTACTTCTTCAAATTGACTTGGGAATGGTTCTATTGCTTTACGTTTATCACTATCAAAATTTACATAAAACTCTACAAGAGATTTCCCGTTAATTTTTGTTGAAACTTTATCTAAAAGTCCTTGAAAAGAAAAGTATTGAGGAAGGTCAAAGTTAAAGTAACATTCTTCTTTTAGAAAAAAAATTTTTGCTTCTATATGGTCAAGTTCTAAGATATTTTTCATTGAATTGAATTGATTAATCTAATGTTTCGGGTTCATCTTCATTATTTATCACGTTAGTTACATCAAATGATAAAAATACTTCTATAAAATGCTGTCTCAGAACAAAAGTGATTCGGATTGTCGATCATTTTGTCTGCAATGAAACTAAAGCCCCAATTTGCATATTCCTCCATCGTTTGCATTAGCATAATATGATAAATCTAATAGTTTTGCTTTGTTGGAATAACGCCCCTTACTCCACCTCTTGGGCTTTCTACATCGTCTTTATAGCGAGGTATTAAGTGAATATGAACGTGAAAAATGCTTTGTCCTGCTGCTTCCCCAACATTGATACCAATGTTGAAGCCATCTGGGTTGAACCGTTTTTGAATATGCATTTTACATCTATTAACAACCAACCACAAAGCACGTTGCTCGTGAATGGTAAGTTCAAAATAATTGGCAATATGTCTCTTTGGGACAATTAAAGTGTGTCCTGGATTTACCGGAAAACTGTCCAAAAATGCTACTGTCGTTGCCGTTTCACTAATCAACTCAACCTTTGAAGCAAGATTGCAGAAAGGGCAATTTTTATCTTCTCTAATTATTTGATTATAATGTTGGTATTCATAAATTTCGCAATTCTCGTTAAGAAATACACTTTTGTAAGGAAGAATAACGTTGCTTTGATATGTGGGCTGTTTATGAACGTAATGCGTTCGGAAACCTTCGCTTTTCAAATCACGTCTTACTGCAAAATATGCTCTCCCTGTTGGTTTGAGCAATTCGGATACAGACATCAAAACTTCCGCCTGTTCGTTCGGCTCCAATACATTTAATACATAATTGCAAATTATTGTATCAAAGCGTTTTTGTGGATAATCTGGGCGATAATAATTGTCAAAACCCAAAATATCAAATCCTTGTTCTTTGAGTTGGTCGGTATCAAAACCAAACCCACAACCGTAATCCAGTATCTCACCTTTCAGCAGATTATTCTGTTTGAGCCAGCGGGTTGGGAACGACATTGAAGTTCGCTCAATGGCAGTTAAATGAGGGTTGTTGACAATCTTTTTCATAACAGTAACGATTTCTGCCAGTACTTAAACCCCATGTTTTCGGCTATCTGAACCATTGGTGAAAATGTTTTCTGAAAGACATTCAGGAACTCATTGTCCGAAAGTTGCACCAAGTCCGATAATGAATCGTGCAGCGTGAGGTAATCTTCCAATAGCTTGTTATTAGGATTCTTCGGATAAATCACCTGAATTGCCTGTTGGTGCATTTTGGCAAATGGACGAAGATATTCGTTTAATAACGGCAGATTGTTACTCTTAGAAGAATTAATGCCAGAGTCAGCCGGTAATAAATTCCACAATAGATTATGTGAAACAAAACTCCACGGAACAAAGTGGTCTAAATCATAACTCTTTTTGTACAATTCCTTTCCTGTGTAGATACATTTCATTGAGCCATTTAAATCAATGAAAGTATCCCAAAAATGGCGTTGTTTCAAAAGAGAATCACGCAAAATAGGTTTGACTAATTTTGAAGGGACATCAGGGACGTTTGGATTTCGCTTTTGCAGAAAAACGGTCAAATTCCAGAAAGTATAATCTCTTAATATCAGATAGTTATCATTGAGATATTGTTCCCATTTAGGATTTATCTCAATTGTATCATCCTTAATCGAGTAAATGCAATTATTAGTGTATGATTGTGATAATTCAACAACCTGATTATCTGTTGTATAATTTATCCAAGGTGATAAAAACCGATATGGTACATTCAATGTAAAAACACGCAATAATCCTCGGTTGGATATTCCGGCGATACTGACCACTTAATTCGTTAAATTCCGGTTATACTGACCACCCCTTAGGTTTTGAATCAAAAAAACACAATCGACTGACAAAATTACCGTTTTTTTCTTAGACTTTCACCTTTTAATTCAATTCTGTACGAAGCGTGTACTAATCTATCCAGAATAGCATCGGCAAT
>JBAXMR010000208.1:0-3976 GCA_037134195.1 Paludibacter sp.
TAGATATATTTTTTCTGATAGTTTTTGGGTCATAATATAAATACATTTGGTATAATAACTGATTTGACAACAAAATCCTATAGTTTTAATTCAGATACTACTACAAGCAATACCAGTCGTTTTACCCTTATATTCAAAGCTCCTTCGGTAGCTACAGAAATCAATAATTCAGAAAATAATGAAAATGTATGGATTTCAACCCGTAACGGTCATATTGTAGTTAATGGCACTGCTTCAAACAGGGCAACGCTTGAAATTTTCAACGCAATTGGACAAAAAGTAGTTTCAAAAAACCTTACCGATGTAGATGTTCAAACAAACAATAGCTTAGCAGCCGGTGCATATATAGTTAAAGTAATAAACGATGGTAAGAGTATAACCCGAAAAATAATTATTGATTGATTTTTTTATAACTAATAAAAGTTTTGTTTTGTTTACAAAATTCAAGTCTCATTACTCACCTAAGAGTAGTGAGGCTTGAACATATAAAGATAAATTAAACCATTGAAAAACAAATAACATGAACACACAATATCAAAACTACACAGCACCTCAAATTGAGCGTATTGAATTAGACACTGAAATTGCTTTGCAACTGGAATCAACTTCACCAAAAGCTCCGGGTGAAGCTAACCTAAATGCACCCGAGTAATTTAATAACGATCCGTTTAAAACAACTATAATATAATCTTTTTTTTAGGTTCTCTCTGATAATTAGTTTTCTAAGGCAAGAAAGAATATTTGTTAAATGAAGCATTCTTTCTTTTATTACTTCTACTTTGGATATTCCGGCGATACTGACCACTTAATCAGTTAAATTCCGGTTATACTGACCATCCCTTAGGTTTTGAATCAAAAAACACAATCGACTGACAAAATTACCGTTTTTTTCTTAGACTTTCTCCTTTTAATTCTATTCTGTATGATGCATGTACTAATCTATCCAGAATGGCATCTGCAATGGTGGCTTCTCCAATTATATCAAACCAATTTTCCACAGGTAACTGACTGGAAATGATTGTAGCAGCACGTCCATGCCTGTCCTCGATTATTTCCATTAAATCCATCTGTTGCTGACTATCCAAATGAGTAAGTCCAAAATCATCGAATATCAGCAAGTTGGTTTTAGCCAATTTATCGAAAAATTTCAAGGTAGAACCTTCTAATCGTGCCATTTTAGAGCGCAGCAACAATTTTTGAGCATTGCAGTATTCCACCGAATGCCCTTGCGCACAAGCCTGTTGTCCAAGTGCAGAGGCAAGGAAACTTTTTCCGCAACCAGCCGATCCGGTTATTAATACAGCCTCTCCTTTTTCGATATACTGTCCCATTGCCAGATTGGAAACCAGGGATTTATCCAATCCTCTTGCAGGATCAAAGTTCAGTTCTTCTATCGAAGCCTGATAACGGAAATGAGCATTTGTGAGCAAGCGTGCAAAACGCCTGTTGGTGCGTTGTTCTTGTTCTGCTTGCAGCAAGCTTTAGCAAAAGAAAAAGTGTGCGATTTATATCGTGTTCGTTGGCAAATTGAGTTGATTTTCAAAACGTGGAAGTCGTTAATGAAGATTGACGAATTGCAAAAAATGAAACCAGATCGATTTAAAACAACACTTTACATGAATTTGCTTTGGATTGTTGTTTTTTGGAATATAATTTATCCTTTTCGTAGCTATCAAAGTGGCAAAGAACATCGATTAATAAGTCTATTTAAATGTATAAATACTTTAGTGGACAATGCAAGAATAATACGTCAGATTATAAGAAAGACTAAAATACAAATGGGCAAAAGCATAAGAAAAATCTACATTATATTCTCAACAGGACATTGGATAGAGAAACGAAAAAATCGCAATTCTTTTGAAGATATATTTGACATATTTGTTTGACAATCAAATAATTATTTGTATATTTGAAGTGTAAAAACATCCAAATAGGAATCATGGAAATTACATAAAATAATCAATAATACTAACAAAAAAAGTTCTTTGAAGTCATGAAAAATAAAATTAATAACCCTACTCCCCAAAGGCATAGGGTTAAAAAAAATTTATTTTATCACTTCAAACATAACTAAACAACTATAATACAATAATATACATATATTAGCTTGACGGCTATGCCCCATAACGGACTTAAACCGTCAAATATACTCGCCATGCTCGGCACACCAAAAGAAAGAATGGTTGATTTAACAAACATTCTTTCTTGATTTAAATAGCTAATTATCAGAGAGGATTAAAAAATACGATTAAATCTTATTGTATTTAAACGGATCATTACTTATATATTCCGGTGCATTTAAGTTTGCTTCACCCGGTGCTTTTGGCGGAGTTGATTCCAGCTGCAGGGCTATTTCATTGTCTAATTCTATGCGCTCAATTTCCGGAGCTGTGTAAGTTTGGTTTTGTGTATTCATCTTATTTGATTTTTAAATGGTTTAATTTCAATATTAATCTATATATTCAAGCCTCATCACTCTGAAATGAGTAATGAGACCTGAATTTTGTAAAAAAAACAACACTTTTCTTAGTTATAAAAAATCAATCAATAATTATTTTCCGAGTTATGCTCTTGCCATCAAAAGTTATTCTTAGCAAATATGCACCGGAAACTAAGTTCGAATTTAGTTCTATCGTTGATCCTGTCAGATTTCTCGAGATTACTTTCTGACCAACAGCATTGAAGACTTCAAGCATCGTTTTATTACTTGTAGTTCCATTTACAACAAGTTGTCCGTTTCGGGTTGAAATCCAAACATTTCCGTTACTTTCATTATTTATTCCGGTAGCTACTGAAGGAGCACGGAATATCAGTGCGAATCGGCTTGTATTGTTGATTGTAGCATCCGAACTGAATGAATAGCTGCCGCCATCACTCAAAACTGTAGTAACAGGGCTGTTTACATCAGCATAATCTTTCAAAATTACCTGAGTTCCAGCTGTGAAGTTTGCAATCTGTGATGCTTTGATATTAAATGTACCTGCAGTTAATGTATTGAATCCTAAAGCAATTTCAGTATCATACTGAATAGCATTCAAACCATTGATTGCCAAACTTTCGTTTCCTGCCACTGTGTAAATTTCAGCTACTGAAGCAGAATTATTGAACATTTTTTGAGCGTCATACGAATCAAAACTATTTGATGCATCCGGACTGAAATACAATACTGTTTCATCTGCTATTGCATCACTATTTGTAACCTGAAGTCTTAATATTTCCTGTGACAGATTTCTGGCTGTAGGTGCTTTCAGCGGATTAGCACTTTGATGCGATTGCAATGCGCTACTAAAATTAAGTGTTGACCCATTGGTGCTGGTTCTTACCCAGAAAGCCTGCATTGGTGCAATAATTGGTGTAGTTGTGTCAGGTGTACCCAGAGATGAACCGTTAGCATTAAGCAAGCAAGTCTGGAATGTATATACATATTTTGTGCCATTCCATGATGCTGTACGATACCAGATTGTATTTAAAGCATTGGCAGCATCTGAAATAGCCTTGGTAATAGTAGTATGTGCTGGGTAAGGATTTCCTACAAGATTGAAACCTTCTTTAACTTGACCGACTGTGCGATTTAAAGTAATAGAACTTCCTGAATTCAATGTTCCACTAAAAGTAACTACTCCTGTAGAAGCCATATTAGCTACATAGCCCCTCATTACCTGTAAAGTACTGTCATTTCGGGTAGAATAAGCCCATGGGTTAGTGCTACCTTTTGACTCATCGTACCAAAACAAGTGATTTGAACCTGCAGCCGGATTAAATACAGCTGTAGAACCATTACTTACCGGAGAAGAAATATACCAGTTACGACCGGTTGTCAGGTATTGCTCCACATTGGTGCTGGCTGCTGAAACAGTCCCACCATTATTTACAAACGTAGCTGTAGCACTTGCATCACTTTGAAGAGTTAATGCCCCAACAACTGTCAGTGTTTTGCCTGAAGCCAGGGTGAGTTTTGCACCCGGAGCAACTGTCA
>JBAXMR010000209.1:0-3933 GCA_037134195.1 Paludibacter sp.
TTATTCAGTTATGCAACCTTTTTTTCTCTTTTCTTATCCCGAACTCAGGTTATTAGGTATTAATCCGGATAGTATGCTACTGAAAATATCAGTTGTTCCACTTACAACTGTTTTAGTGGTTAAATCTATTGTAGGACTTGCCTGAGTACTCCAACAAAAACCTTTTGCAGTAATTTCGCCACCACCATTATTTTCTATTTTACCATAAACGGATGCACCGGTGATTGAAAGTTTATTTATACTATCAGTTTTAACTGTCGGGATAATTACAGGTGCTGTATTTTCTACAATTATTTCATTGCTGTATCCTGTTCCAATTGTATTGGTGGCAAAGGCACGAACATAATATTTTTTCCCTTTTTCAACAACAAGATTTAGTAGCATATTGCTTGGATCGGTGGCACGAACAATATTATCGGCTAAAGTTGGAGTTGGTTTATCGCTCCAGCAAATACCACTTTGCCAGAATGTGGTATTGTTATATCTTAAAATTGGTTCGTTGCCATAATCTGTAATTCTCGAAAGTATTTTAGCCACATTGTCGGTAAGAGAATACAATTCGGTAGTGAGCGCTGGAGCAGAAGTCTTGTAATCGTTCTTTATACAACGAACCGAGAAACCGAAATCATACGTATTCCATTGTCCATACCGTTGTCCTTCTTGTAGATAGCTATTATCAAACTGAAGACCCTCATTATAGGCACATGCTTGATATTTTTGATAAACTGCATTACTTGCATCGGTTGAGGTCCACCATGCTGTTGTATTACCAACTCCATAAAATGAACCATCAGAGCTGCGAACTCCAACAGGAATTGCTGAAAATCCTGTAATGTTGTTTTTTGACTGATTATTGCCGGGAGCACCTTCAACGGTACTTTCAGTCCATCCAAATGATGATGCAATTGTTTTAGCCAGTTTATTTCCAATTGTTGCTGCTGAGCCATCATAGTTGTAACCGTTGTTTTTTAGATAGTCAATCAGTTGAAGCCATTCCGAACCTGAAGCTACGTGCCAGCCTATAGGAGCAATATTGCGTTGATCACTTACGGCAAACCAATTATACAATTTCCCGTTTATAGAATCCTTTGCCGAATCGTTGTTGTAGTAACACCAACCCGGGGTTTTGGCAGTATTAAGCAGGTTTCCCCATTCGGTTTTGTCCTTAATATTTTTTATACTTTCGCCGCTTCGGTATTTACTTGTACGCAGGTTTTCGACCATCCAGGTTTGAGTACCAATTGTTATCCAATGATATATATGACCTTCCATATCGGTGGTAGTGCCAAATGCCTGTGGTTTAATGAATGTAATCCTTTTAATTTCATTGATGCCAAATTTCACAAATGAAGAATCGAACTTTACCACATATAACGAATCCTGAGCATGAATATATGCACTTAGTAGCAAGAATGCTAAAATTAATTTTGAAATTGTTTTCATAATATTATTTTTTTAATTTTTAAAGAATTTAACTGTCAATGGTTCATTCACTCTTAGCACCCTACAGAGGTAAAGACCTGAATGTAAATTTGATACCGAAATAGAATTTGAATTCTGTCCTTCGGAAAAAGTAATGCTTTTCTGAATCAGAATCTTACCCTGCAAATCGAGTATTTGAACTGTAACCGATTCATTCACTGAATTTTCAAGTGTCAGATTCAGATAATCTACTGCAGGATTTGGATTAATAAGCAGATGATTTTTTGAATTGTTTCTAACTTCATTTACTGCAGTTAAATCCAGGGAACTAAAATCAACTGATTTTACATTAGCATATAAAAAGGAATACTGAGTTGCATCCTTTTTAAGAATATTCATTTGTCCATTCAAAAACGAGATGGACTGTACGGTTTTTAGGCTCAAAGTTGCTTTTTCGCCATTTACCGTATTCACAATAATCACTGTTTGTTGTAGCGGATTGGTTGTCTGCCCATTTGCAAACATAACAACCCAAACAAATAGCAATAGCCAAATAGGCTTTAATCCGGGGTTTTTTGTTTTCATATATGTGTTATTTAAAAGATTAGTACTTCTGCAAAATTATTGCAGAAACAATGCCATATCAATACCCATTTTCCGGTATTTTTATCGTAATCAAAGATGATTCATCATTTTTATATGTTTATTTTCAGACACATAGAAACGAAAAAAAGCAGTAAAGAGTGAACTTTACTGCCTTTTCCGATGTGAAAGTTGAAAACTTAGGATTTGATTATTTTTAGAATTGTATTTAGACCATTTTCTTCAGTCAGATTGACCAGATAAATTCCCTTTGCAATTGATTCTAACTTAATAAGCCCATTTTCAGGAATCTGTCCTTTGAAAACAGAGGTACCATTCATATTCAATACATTGACGATGCATTTTCCCTGTAACCCTGCAAAGTGCAATTCATTTGTTGTTGCATCAAGATATACTTTTGCAGTATTATCTGAATGTGAATTTATTTCGGTTACGGTATTGTTTATTGAAATTACCTTTTCCTGCGAATTTACAATCATGTTCAGTATCAACTCATTCGTCAGATTAGCTTTCAGTGGAATAGTCATTATGGTTGTTCCATCGGTTGGTGAAGTGGCAGTTGCCAGTGCTACTTTATACCCTTCGGTGTTTATGTTTTTTGCCTGAATCATCGAAGAAGAAATCAACGGTTTATCCAACATTGCAATATCGCCGGTTATGGAAAGATTCAAGCCAACCAGGTTGCCATACGAGCGGAATACTATCTTTGAGTTTTCGAGCGTTGCTGTTACATCGGCATTGGCTGCTGATTGTACTTTCCTCAGGGCGGGTACTTTGTTCAGACTTGCTTTTTCGGCAGGGAACGAATCAATCAAATCAACCGATTTTTTCAGGATTAACCCTGCATCGTAAGCAGTTACAGAATGATTTCCATCCACATCGGCCACATCCATTCTCAGAGCTTCCCATGGCAGCGGATCATCAACTGGTAATGGATTTAATCCCACCGATTTGATAAGTGCCAGCGAAGCATCGTACGACTGTACTTCCTGATTGTAATCCACATCGCCGTAAGCAAAGATTTCGATACTGCCTTTGCGGATACTGTCAGTTCGGGTTGAATTCATCAGGAACTTCGTGAAATCAGGAGTGGTTACACCCGAATTATGTAAACTAAACTGCAGATTAATCAGGCTGCCTTCATCCATCAGGTATTCGTCCGACATATATCCCACTTTAAGTACCCCCGGTGTGTTGCTGTTTACAATTACCGAACCTGAACTGGTCATCAACGTGTCGGTATTATAACTCTTGTATTTCAATCTGATGGGGTCGTATTTCAGTTCAAACTGATACGCTGATATAGAATCATCTCCAAATATAACTGCTGATTTAACCGGAATACTTATCTCTCTGCCTGTCAGTTCACGGACATTATCGGTTTGAATGCCTCCGTAGGTTCTCTTTTCAATATTCAGGAAATCTTTCCAAACATCAGCCTGACGGTATTTTGCTAATGAAGATTCCTTTACATACAATTTACAGCTGTATTTATAAACCCTATTAAAAGTATTACTATTGATGGTTAGTGGATTATTCGGAAATGCATAAATTATTTGTAGTTTGCTACAATTATTAAAAGCATAATCACCTATCGAAGTAACTGAATTTGGAATTGAAACACTTGTTAAATTATAACAATCCCAAAAAGCTTCATACCCTATTGAAGTAACTGAATTGGGGATAGATAGGCTTTTCAAACTGACACAATTATTAAAAGCATAATCACCTATCGAAGTAACTGAATTTGGAATAGAAATACTATTCAAACTGGTACAATAACTAAAACTCCAACTTCCAATAGAAGTAACTGAACTTGGAATAGTAATGCTTTTCAAACTGGTACAATAATTAAAAGCATGAACTCCTATCGAAGTTACTGAATTGGGAATATTCATATTTATTAAA
>JBAXMR010000210.1:0-3847 GCA_037134195.1 Paludibacter sp.
TGGTAGCAGCAAAAGAAGCTGAACTAAAACACAGGGAGATGCAAAGCATCAGGGAATAAATTTTTTTCATACATTTTTGATTTTTAAATTATAAGAATTGTTTGAAAGAATGATTGCAAAAGTACTTTATTGCTAATGTAATAGATGGTTGTATATTCCAAAAGTTATGTTGTAATCTTCCAAATAGGATATTGAACTAAGTTTTTCGATATGTTTTGCAATTTTAATGGAATTATTAAATGATTCTTTATTAATTTCTCAGTTTAAATTCTGCATTTCCTTTAAAATTATCGTACAAGGGTTGAAGCGAATTTACATTTTCCGAAATAGGTTTTGCAATAGTTACAGCCATTATTTTAATCAATTTATTATCTGGTAAAGTCAATGTTTTAGCTCCTATCGGAATTGTAATTTCGTATTTGTACAAATAACCATATTGATAAGCCTCATTACGCATCGGATAGGCATTATGAATATGAGATGCAAACCACCCAATATTGTCGGCTTTCGCGTATGGCAATTCCATTTTATCTACTTTATCCTGATCGGAACTTAAAATACGGTTATAATACTGCCCAATTTTACCTGTCCATTTCTGAATATTGAGTGTTGTCGGTTGTCCATCAACACTAAAAATTCCTTGTGTATCTTCGCTTGCCGCTGCCAGTATATAGAGTTTTGTGAAATTTCCCTGTGGCAAGCTAATGATCTGCGCGGCACATCCAACCGCATTTTTTTCCATGTCGGTTTTATTGCCAATCTTAAAATGAATGTCTTCGCTTTCAATTTCATTTGGAAGCAATTCAGCCGGTAAAGATTCAGTGAAGTAATAATTTTCATCAGGACTGTTAAAATTTCCATCGGCTCTGTTATCGTCTGAACTTATAGCATCAACATTAAACGGAAGTTTAACACTTTGCTGAATTAAATCTGTTTTAGAAACAATCATAGTTTTAAGTTTTACCGCAAAACTACGGATTGTATAATGGCTTAAATCGAATTGAATTGAGTTTTTCCCAGACCCAACAGTTCCGATTTTTATTTCCTGTCCATTTACTTCATAAACATCCTGTACACTTGTAGGGAATGTAAGTTTTATATTTTTCAAATCTTTTCCTGAAAGTTCATTCACACGAATCAGGTAATAATCACCTTGTTCCATTTTTTTGAATGCCATCAGACCAACCTGCGGATTATTGATCGAAAGCATTGAGAACGGTTGATTCAATTCTCCCTCATGTTTAGGCGATTCGAAAGCCAAAAGTGGTTGATTGAAAAACTTTGCCTGCCAAGGCGATTCAGCATTGCTCCAATCACCGGAATGACCGTAAATAGCATATTTCAAGTCATGAATTCCCCAATCCTGTGTGCTTTGATACGTCAACCAATTCCAACGCGGATTAATTTTTGGGGTGTAAAGTAACGTAAGTCTTAATGTGTTATCATCCGGTTTATCAGAACCAAATTTACAATCCTCGAGAATAGAAACTCCATATTTACCGGTTTTATCTGTGAGGTCAAACCATTCTTTGGATGGAACCTCAAATTTTTTCTCGTTATTATTTCCTCTCGAAATAGTTCCAACACCTAAGTTATAGGTTGCATTTTCATTAGAAACCGCCAACGGGAAAGACGCTTTAAGACTAACTTCACGCGATTGCCAATCAATCTTGTTAACAACTTCCAGTCTTTTTCCGGATTCACCAGCCGACAAACTGAAAAGTTGTGTGATTTCGGAATTTTGACCTTTTCGTTTTACTTCCAGCGTAACCCTGACAGTACCTTGTTCAACAACAGTTAATTGGGCATCTTTATCCATAAAATCAACGGGTGCTTTTTGGCGGTCTTTCCAATCCATATTCCATGCCGGCCACTTGCTTGGTTGTTCTTGTTGAAATTCAAGTCGTGCCGGTTTCGACAAAATTTCTTTTGATACTTTTTTGTCCCAAATGCTAAGAATATCACCATTGTCGGCAAATTTCACCTTGTAATATTCATTTTCCAACGAACGATTTGAAGCCGAAAGTTTAGACAAAAGCTTCTCGCTATTTACTTCCCTGATATCATAAACGGCAAATCCCAAAGCTGGAATCTGAGCCAAAAATATAATCTTCAACGTTTTACCGTTTTTTGATACAATTTGGGACGGAGTTTCTTTTCCATTTTTATCGAAAACAGCAATGGAATTTTGAAGTGTTTCGTAATTAATTTCTGCAGTTACCACGTCTTCGCGGGATTTAGCCACGGGATTGTAAACAACAATTGCTTTTCCCTGAACCTGTGTATTTAATTTTGACGAAACCCCACTTACAGCATGTTTCAGAACTTCAGCAAAACCGTTTGCTGCAATAAATTCATCATTCCATGAATATTCATAAGCTTTCGGACTGCTTGTACCCGGCAAAATATCATGCATCTGGCTACCCAAAACCAAATTCCAAGCCTTGTTCAATTTGTTTTGCGGGTAATTTGATCCGACCAAGCAATTTGCCATAACCGATGCTCCTTCAGCAGATTGCGCGAGTAATTCGTTTTTGCGGTTCATCCTTTTCATATACGCCTGCGAAGTCATTGAACCTGCGCTGTGTTCTATCAACAGCAAATCACCGAAATAAACAGGAAGTTTCTTCCTGATTTCTGGCGTAATGTCTTTATACATTTGATCGGACGAGGTCAGTAATACTTTGAAATCACTATCGCTGTTTCGCAAACTAGCTTCAGCGGCTTTAATGTCAGTTTCGCGTGGTGAGCCACCTTTGTCACCAATACCATAATACCGGTAATCAAATGCATAAGTTGTTTTTTTCTGATTTTCGTTGAGCCTTTCTATCCATTTTGAATCTTTATCAAGTCTTGTTTCAATTTTCCCACTGTAATCAGTAGCATTAAGTGCTGCTATAACTCCTTTGCCATCAGGCCCGTTCCAAACACCAACATTAAAAGGAACACCGGCAGTCGATCGCCAAGTCAGCTTTTGAGTAGAGAAACCAAGTAAACCGCAATGATTGAAAACAGAGGGCAAATTACACAAAAAACCAAAGCAATCAGGCAACATGTAATCTACACTTTCTTTGCCAAATTCTTTACGGAAAAAGTTGTTCCCATACAAAATCTGACGAATAAGTGATTCGGAAGAACTAATATTTACTTCGCCTTCGTCAACAGAAGAACCGGATATACACCAGCGTCCCTGTTTGACATATTCCTGCACTTTTTTAAATAATTCAGGATAATATTCTTTCATCATTTCATACCTACGTGAACCTGTAAAGTTAAAAACATAGTCGGGATATTTCTCGAACAAACTGAAATTCTC
This sequence comes from Paludibacter sp., assembly GCA_037134195.1. GTDB lineage: Bacteria > Bacteroidota > Bacteroidia > Bacteroidales > Paludibacteraceae > Paludibacter. The sequence continues at coordinate 3,317 of JBAXMR010000210.1, forward strand.
TGTCATTGTTCTCGGAATAAATTCATTGATGACTGTAGGATACTCCCAATTCCACTGGGTATCGAGATGTGCATAACCCACCGTATAAAGTAAACGATCCTTTGTAATGTCATACTTTTCAGTCTTTTGCACCGATTGGGCATTCGCATTAAACAACGAGATGCAAAGCATCAGGGATAAAAATGTTTTCATATATTTTTGAATTTTAAATTATTAGGATTGTTTGAAAAGAATGATTGCAAAAGTACTTTATTGCTAATTTAATAGATGGTTGTATAATCCAAAAGAAGTGTTGTAATCTTCCGAATTGCATATTTAACCACATTATCCAAAAGTTTCGCAATTATTAAAGTTAAATAACAATCCTTATTTTGAGAAATCTTTTAAAAGTTTGTTGAAACATTAATTATCACTCTCAACCGACATAAATTAAAAATTGGTTGATATGAACGAGAATGATAATATGAAAGCTTTGAAACCTGAGTTCGGGATAAGAAAAGAGAAAAAAAGGTTGCATAACTGAATAAAAAG
>JBAXMR010000211.1:0-3649 GCA_037134195.1 Paludibacter sp.
CTTCGATCAGCTTAAACCGCGAAAATCAGCGTTCTATTCATCATTTGTTTCTTAATAGTTAATAGTTAATAGCAATACAGATTGATAATACCAATCTAAAAATAAAATATAACAAAAAAGCAAGATACAATGATTTTTAGAGAATTAATAGGCTTTATTGTTTCTATTATGGTTTTTGTTATATAAGAGTTAATAATTAAACCGTTAGAGTGTATTACTTCAGGTTTGAAATTGAGGGTGCAAAAGTACATAAAAAAACTTTCCAACGACAAACTTCCAGTTCATCAACGGAAAGAATTTTGGTGGTTTCCGTAATTTAATTTACAATTTTTGTTATCTTATTACCTGCTTTCAGAATATAAACCTGCTTTTTGGGCAAATCAGTTAATTTAATTATGCTGCCCTGAGGAGTAATTGTTCTTATATTTTGACCTAAAAGGTTGTAGATATAAAGTATTGTGTCATCTGTTGGTAAGTAAACGGTTACATCTCCTGTCGATTCAACTTTTGCAATTAATTTTGATTTAAGTGGATAATCAAATGTAGCCACAGAAATAATATTGGAAAAATCGGTTATATTTTCATAATTTACGGTTTTATCGCTTGCTTTAATCTTATAGAAATATTGTGTTCCAGAATTAAGACTAGTCAGGGTGTCTGAGTTGGTTGTAACCCATTTATCTTGTTGTATATAGTTGATAAATTTAGAATATCCAACCTTCAAATCGTCAAATGTAATTGAACCTGAACTCTTGTAATAAGTAAACTTAAACCGGTTATATCCTTTCGATTCATCAAGTGAATATGTTTTATTTTTTTCATATAAGTTACTTGAAACCGGAATACTATCTATTTTTTCCCATGCACTATCGTCATTTTTAGCTTGTATCAGAAAGCCTCCTTTATACGCTGCAATTGAACGAATATAAAACGACAAAGAAGTAACAGGCAATATATATCTTTGAGTTTGAACATATTCACCGCTGTTCAGAAACTGCAATGATGGAGGATTACTTCCACTATAGAGTGTTGAATTTGAAATGTTAGATGCAGTAATTTCCCAGTTGCTAGGAGCAGATAATCCATTGTCGAATCCCTGAGTTTCCGTTGATTGCCCAACTGTCAAATTATATACTGTTGAATAGTATCCTGTCGCATCATTAACTTTGTTCCAATTTGCTACAAAGCCTGTAAAGGTGGAATTCGTGGCATCTGTTGCAAGAGGTGTAACCACATATATAGGTCTGGTGGAATTGCCTGATAAACTTACACTTTCAGTTGTTGCATTCTTCGAAGTCAAATTCAGAGTTTCAGTATGTGTACTTCTGTATGAAGGTTCAGTAGGGTTGTATCGAATCTGAATCTTTATATTGTTTATAATCGAATCTTTGGGAGTTAAGGTAATACTTTTGCTCCATATCTTTGCAGTATCTCTTTTCATTTCAAAATGCGAACCAACACTAAAATTAAGTTGCACATCCGAAATAAGTTTGAATGCATTTACTGTAATTGTTTGTGAACTGGATGCTGTACCTTGTATGGTTGAAAAAGTTGTAGGTGATCCGGTTGTCGATATTGTTGGAGTATTTAACCCTCCCATAAAGCGAAATGAAATAATGCCGTTTGATTCTTTAATATAAGTAAGTGGTTTGTTTATATTTGTACCATATCTTAATATAGGACTATAATTTGTTACATTACTTGTTCCGGGAAACGGATCACCCGACATAGTTGTTTCAGAACCGATATTATCAGCTTCAACAATTGATACTCCCATTGCTGTTTCTGAGTTGTTTGGAGTATTGCTTGCCCATGTTGAAGCATTGAAATAAATATGTGTTACAAGCATTCCATGCCCTGGAAGGTAATAATCCCATCCTTTTTTCTGCCTGTTTTCTAGTAAGAAAAATTCGACAGGATTTGGATTTACTCCATTCAGATTATGATTACCGTATTGAGAAATAAGATATGCTTTATTACTTGTTGACAGTGTATCTAAAATTACATTCTGAGGCGTTTTTAATTCTACAGGAGTCAACCATTTTAAATAGAACCGTTCGTACGATGAATAAGATGGAGGTGTTCTGCCTTGATTTAAATAAGGTCCATAGTCCATAATGTCCCAGGTATAGAGTGTGAAATGATCGGGTATAGTTGCATCGGTAACATACATATCGTCCAACCCCAATACATGCCCGAATTCATGCGTAAATGTTCCTATACCACACATATTAGAACCACTATTCGAACGAAGTTCCGAAGTGCAGGCATAATTAAATATACTTACACCATCGAATTTAGTATTGTAATCATTCAAATTCCATTTATGAGGCCAAATACTATTGGCAGGCCCACCTTCAGCTTCATTATAACCTGCATAATATATAAAAATATTATCTACAACAGTATTATTATCAGTATCATATTGTGAGAAATTTACACCGTATGTATGAGCCAGATTACAAGCATCAATAACCATTTGTTGTGGATTAGTATCAGTCCCGGCAGTACTCGTATTACCACCATAAAAAGCCATATTTTGGGGAAGTGTAAAAGGTCCCACCACATCAAATTGTGGATTAAAAACACCCATCGAATTATCGAAAAAGTAATCATTTGCCGATCCGGTACCACCATTTGTTGAATAACCCTTTTGATTGAGTAAATTGGAAAATGCAACTTGTGGATTATTTGTAACGAAACTTTTATCGGAGAAATTTACCAAAATAACCAGCGATTTTGGTTTTCCTGTGAGCGGATAGGACTTTTGTGGTTGAGTTCCTGTGATTAAACTTTTTGCACGCATCAAGTTATTCCCTTTTATTAATGTACTCAAATTCTGGTTTGGAATCAGGTTTCGAAGTATTAATTTCTCAGAGCTTGTCCGTTTGTTGATATCTGATGCCTTGACTTTCGTACTTGTAACAATATTATTTTGAATTACAGCATAGTTAAGTATTCCTGATTCATCAGAAATTAAAAGATATCCATCGATTGTAGTTTTATAATTAAATGATTCATCACCGTGAAGCCTTATTGTAATCCGAGAACCATCAGGTTGAGTAAAAATTACAGGAAAGGGAGTAGCCGGAATTGAAAATATTTTTAAAGTGATTAATAGCACTGTAAAAAGTAAAACTATTTTTTTCATTTGCTCTATTGTTAAGTTTACAAACTTACAAAAAATCTCCGAAAATTTAAAGAATAAACGTATTACTAAGATAAATAATAAGTAGATAAGTGCATTTTTAATATTTTTAATTTAAATGCAGTATGATTTTATATAAATTCTACTGATAAAAGAATGTAATTAAACGAATTTTCTTGTATTTTCAACCAGAAGTAAAAATTAAATTTGTGAAAAATATCTATTTTTTCAGTTGATTATTTGAAATTTCGTAGAATCGAACTATCTTTGCACTGCATTTGCGAAAAATAGCTCAGTTGGTAGAGCACGACCTTGCCCCAGAAAGTACGGATACTAAAACCGACCTTGGCAAGGTATATTGAAAAGGAGTTTTCTGATTACCAAAAAAATATATTGCGAAAATAGCTCAGTTGGTAGAGCACGACCTTGCCCCAGAAAGTACGGACACTAAAACCGACCTTGGCAAGGTATATTGAAAAGGAGTTTTCTGATTACCAAAAA
>JBAXMR010000212.1:0-3643 GCA_037134195.1 Paludibacter sp.
GCTTTGATAGCCGATGGCAAAATCATCGACACAAAACGAATGATATTAACTAAATAATTCAATGTTATGAAAACGCTCAAAATGTTTTTTTTGTTTTTTACTGTTGTCTTCGTATCTAATACATTTGCTCAAAACTATGTACAGAACAATGACAGTAGTAAATGGGGGTATTATTTACAAATTATTGACACTAATTATATTCCGAAAATTGCGAGCAAAGATGCGATGGGGTATATTACTCTTCAAACGGGAATAGTTGATTATGATGCTGTATTTGCCAAATACAAAATAACAGATTTCTTTCAATGGGTTCCAACATCTGCTACAGATTGGTTGAGACAAGTTTATATCGTAATATGCGACTCAGGGCAAACCCAATTAGGGTTGGAATTAAAAGAGAAGTATAGTAATGTCATTGTTAAAGTTGATTATTATTATCGTAATGTAATTCCAACAATGAGTTTGATTGATAATTATTATGTAAAACATGGTCAAAAAGGAAGCGTATTGTGGATTGGCGAAAATGACGGATTAAGTAAAACGATTGTTTTTTTTGACACAAGCGGCAAAGAAGTATATTCTAAACAATCATTTCATGACTCTATTGACCCTTCTAATGTATTGGCAAAAGGAATATTTGTATACAATATCATAACAGAGGGAAGCATAAAAAGAGGTTTATATTATAACTCTAAATGAATTCAACATTATGAAAACTAAATATTTTCTATGTTTCATACTATTTTTCATCTCATCCAATTGCTTCTCCCAAAAGGAATGGGCATCAATTGGTACAATTTGGCATTACAATATCAATAATATTGGGGAAACAGGTTATCTGAAAATTGAATCACAAAAGGATACACTTGTTGAAGGAAAAGTCTGTAAATTATTACAGTCAACAAAAACGACTTATGCAATGCCAGGTATTTATCAGAAACAATATATTGAGTCATTGATTACATATCAGGATAATGATAAAATATACATCTATCAACACAATGCTTTTTTGTTACTCTATGATTTTAACCCTTCTATTGGGGACATCTGGGATGTTTGGGGAATTTGGAATGAATATAATACAAGGAATACCAGCTATCAACAATCCGATACAACTGCTTGTCCTGCAGGTAGAGTGAGAGTGGATAGTGTCAAGAATATTTCTCTAAATAATAAACAATTAAAAGCAATTTATACAAGTCCATACCACAATTCTTCAATGCAGTATTCAGGAGTTATTATAGAACAAATAGGCTGTTTGGATTATTTACTTCCAATATCAAAATGTAATTTTCATATTGATTCGGAGTATCCCGGTCCAATAAGATGTTATAATTCATCTGATTTTTCTTATTCATGGTTCAATAAAGATTGTGAATATACTACGGGAATCGGAAACGTAAGAATTGGAGAGTTAACTAATGTTTTTCCAAATCCATCTAATGGTTTGTTTAATATCAAAATTAAAAAACAAGAAATAGTATATCCTATTCATATATTGGTAACTTCAATAATGGGTCAAGAAGTATTTAGTATTCTAATAGATAGTCCAATTTACCAGTTACAACTTGGTGTGCTTGATAAAGGCGTCTACCTACTTTCTATTAATGATAAAAATTCAATAATTAGTCATTCAAAAATAACAATAAAATGAAAGCGTCCTACTTATTTATATTGATGTTAATCTGTATTTTTTATAATTATAATAACTCATGTGCTCAGACTCACATTCCAATGAGTTGTGGCTGTATAGATTGTAATTCAAAAAACACAAAAGTTTCAAATGGCTCTCAGAAAAGCACTAATATATTATCTTCAAAAGATAAATATTATGATTTTTATAATAGCAGTTTAGCAATGTGGATACCTAATAGTAATGATGGGGTAAAAACCATTAAAATTAATTTTATTATAGTCCAAAAAGATGCAAATGATCCACAAAATTTTTCATTAAATGGCCATAGAAGTGATGGAAAATCTGATGATAGTTTTTTAAGAGATTTAGTAGTTTCTGTAAATAATATTTACGCTAATCTAGCTGATCCAAGCGATAATGCAGCTCAAGCAGTTTGTGGCACATGTAATCAAGTAAAAAATTCAAAAGTACAATTCTCTTTAGAAGGAATACATTATATAGTTGATAGTAATGTTTGGGGAACAACAGATGAATCAACATATAATTATAATCCATCAAGTGAAATAAATATTTACTTGCCTCGAACATCTTTAGCTTATAGTTGGTGTAGAGGTTATAGTACAACTAATTTAAATGGTAACATTGATCTTGTAATGAATAATTATTATAATGTTTATTTGGCTTTTGTATTTGATGATTTGGTTACTTTGTTAGGGCATGAACTCGGACATGCTTTGGGCTTATGTCATACATATTTAAATGGAGGTTGTTCAAGTTCAAAAGAAGATATGCTAAATAGTGGTGGTTTTTTTGATGATCATTTTGGAACTTATCCAGGTCGTTGTCCAGATAAAATTTGTCCGTGGAATGCAAATCCTTATGTTAGTAATAGCGATTCAATAACAAATAATATTATGGGCAATACTGTATATCGACATTATTGGACCCCTAAACAAATGGGAGCAATTCAAAGAAATATGGTTTTTAATAATACAAGAAAATATTTAAAAAATAGCGTTCGGAATTCGAATCCTATAATTGTCAATTCAAACGAGTTATGGGATTTTGATATGCTTTTAGATAGAGATATTCAAATTAATAATTTAGGAATTATAACATTGTCACAGAATCTTCAAATGCCTGATAATGCTTTGATTACAATTAATTCTGGTGGACAATTAATTGTGAATAATTCTACGATTAAGAATGGTTTTAATAATGATTGGAATGGTATTACCGTAAAATCAGGAGGCTTATTGGTATTGAATGGAACTACTATTTCGGATTACAATATAACGGTGGAAGCCGGTGGAAGTCTTATCATTAAAGGTTCGTTGGTTATGTCGGGGAATCATGCGATAACCGTTCAAAGTGGAGGTTATTTATGTGTTGAAACAGGAACTACCGTACAGCTAACCGATTATAATAGTGTGATAAAAATTGGAGAAAGCTCATTGAATGGTGTAAATCCGGCACTCTCTATTTCTTCAAGTTGTATTTCTAACCCTTCTGCTATTATACCATCCGGCAACGGTGCAATTGCTGATTTCAATCAGGATATGTATATCCAAAACCTGACTATCAGCGCAAGCCGATACTTTGGTGGTAAAAATATCTATGTTGGTAATCATGTTACAACTGGTCAAACAGCGGGTGATGTAAAAATAAATAACGGTGCCAATGTGATATTTGATTGTAAAGCTACAACCTTCGATGCCGGTTTTGAATGTGTTTTGGGCAGTTCGTACGAGGTAAAGAATCATTAACTATTCCGCATGCTGGCGCAACTTTGTAACTTGTGTCTTGCTTTGAAAAAGCAATTCATTCTATTTTTTTGCTTTAAATAGCAACACACCGATTACAAATCGGCGCAAGCGTGGGACTATATGATTACGGTAACCTACGGAACGACAACCCAGAGGGGATATTTCAGTATTGAATAACAAAAAACAGAAAAGCAGTGCAACCAACGGTAAGCAACAAATCCTGTGAATATAGTTTGAAGAA
>JBAXMR010000213.1:0-3478 GCA_037134195.1 Paludibacter sp.
TATGATGGAATTGGTGGCGTAGAAACTGCTGCTCGTACAATGCATCATGTTTTAGAAGATAATATTGAATTTACTGTTTCTTATATATGCTCCAGTACATCACGAAAAAAAAACTTAAAATTAATATATAATCCTTTTAGGATAATCACTTCAGCAATGAGTTTTAGAAAAAAAAATATTGATGTTTTGATTGTATCTTTGTGGCGTTCATTAATTGTTGGGATACTTGTTAAAATATTTAAACCTAAAATTATACTTATAACCTTTCTTCACCTTGAAAGTAATGCCCATTTTATTGATTACATTTGTCATAAAATCTCGTTATTTCTTTCAACTCATATCTTTGCAGATTCAGATGCAACCAAGAGAGGTCGTTTATCACCGTCTATGCAAAAAAAATGCAGCGTTATATCATTTGTTTCAAAGAGAATTGACCCATTATCAATGCACGAAGTCAATACAAATTTTATTTTTTGGGGACGTATTACTCCACAGAAAGGTCTAAATCGAGCTATTAAGATATTTAACGAAATACACAAGAAATATTCAAAAGCTCATTATTGGATCATTGGACCTGATGGGGGATCATTGATAGAAATCAAAAGTTTATTAGAGACACTCGGTTTGACTGAATCGGTTACTTTTATTGGTCCATCCACTTACGATGAAATCCTAATTTATGCGAGACAAGCATCATTTTATCTACAAACAAGTTTGGTTGAGGGTATGGCTATGTCAGTGATGGAGTCGATGCAGTTAGGTTTGGTACCAATTGTAACACCAGTTGGCGAAATAATTGCTTATTGCCAAGACGAAAAAAATTCTGTTATTGTTAAATCCAATAAATATGCAGCTGAAAAAGTTTTGTACTTGATAGAATCTAATACTCGGTATCAAGAGTACCGTACCATGACAATTGCTACATGGAATAATAAACCAATTTATAAAGAATCAGTAATTAATGCATGCAAGAATATTTTAAATAAAATGAATTTATAAATATAATATTAATGTAATCATACATTTCTAAAATAATTTGGTTACAAATGAAACGTTTTTTTGACATATTATTATCTCTATGTGCTATTATTGTTTTATTACCTTTATTATTATTTATTGTGTTTTTAGTTAGATGTTTTCATGGAAGCCCTGTTATATTTTCACAGGTTAGACCAGGTCAGCACGCAAAACCGTTTACTATTTTTAAATTCAGGACAATGACTGAACAAAAAGATAATGATGGTAATTTACTTCCAGATATTCAACGTATGACTGCTTTAGGTAGATTTTTACGATCATCAAGTCTGGATGAACTACCCGAACTCATTAATGTCATAAAAGGAGAAATGAGTCTAGTGGGCCCTCGACCACTTCTTTTAGAGTATCTTCCCCTCTATACTTATGAGCAGAATCGGAGACATGATGTTAAGCCTGGTATAACAGGTTGGGCTCAAATTAATGGTCGTAATGCAATTATATGGGATGAAAAATTAAATCTTGATGTATGGTATGTTGATCATCAGTCTTTGTTTTTGGATTTCAAGATCCTTTTTCTAACCATGAGCAAGGTTATCTTCAGGAAACAAGTAAATTACAACGAAAATGAGACCATGCCTCTTTTTAGGGGGTCAAAAGGTGGCCATGTTATTAGTTAGAAAAATTTACTTATGAAAAGTCTTGCTATCCTTGGTGCTGGTGGTCATGGCAAGGTAATTGCAGATACTGCTTTATTGTCAGGGTGGGATAATGTTGTTTTTTTTGATGATGCCTGGCCAAATTTCCGTTTTTTAGGGCCATGGGAGGTAAGAGGTCATACATGCAAGATTTTGGAGCATTCAGAAGAGTTTGACGGTGTCATTGTAGCCATTGGTAATAATTTGATTAGACTTCAAAAACAAATTCAACTACAACAAGTTAAAATAAACATTGTAAAGATAATACATCCTTCAGCAACAGTAAGTACCTTTTCAGAAATTGGTGAAGGAAGCGTTGTTTTTGCTGGTGTAGTTGTCAATGCATTTGCTAAAATTGCTAAAGGATGCATTATAAATACTTCAGCAACTATAGATCATGATTGTGTTCTTGCCGAAGGTGTTCATGTAAGCCCCGGAGCACATTTAGGAGGTAATGTTAGAGTAGGGAAGCTAAGTTGGATTGGTATTGGTGCTTCTGTTATACAAGGCATACATATTGGAGATAATGTTATTGTAGGAGCAGGCGCAGCGGTTATAGATGATATTTTATCTAATATTACTGTAGCAGGTGTACCTGCCTATCAAAAAATTCCAAAGATAAAATCTTTTTAACTGCCAATTTACTTCAACATTATTACACAAAATATTATTTCTTAATCAATATTATTCTTCTTTCTCATGCTTTTAGAGATGTCAATATGGGAATTTATAGTGTCAATTATAGTCTTTCTGGTTGGCATTCCTATTACAAAATATGTTTCTGAATATTTCAAAACAGGTTTCAAAAGAGGAATTTCACTTTATATATGGCATACATTATTTTGTTTTCTGTATGCGTGGTATGTAACTCAATATGGTGGCGATGCTGGATATTATTACTTTACATCCCCTAACGATCGACTTGTCTTTTCGTTTGGAACTATAGCTATAAAGTATTTAACGTCTTTTTTTTCAAATATATTAGGACTTTCTTTTATAGCCACATCCCTTGTTTATAATATATTTGGTTTTATCGGTTTGATGGCTTTTGATGCAGCTCTGCGCTATGCTGTGCTTCAAAAGAAGAGAACAATAAGAGGATTGGCTTCTGTTATCGTTTTTTTACCTTCTGTGAGCTTCTGGTCAGCTGGGATTGGAAAGGATTCATTGGCATTTATGTCAGCAGGTTTAGCTTTATGGGCAGCACTAAACTTTAAACAAAGAGTTTGGATAATGATTCCTTCGATTATTATTATGCTATTTGTTCGACCCCATATTGCAGCTATTTTAATCATCTCATTTACATTCTCTATAATATTTCAAAAACGACTTTCATTTATATTTCGAGTTGGTATTGGAATAATAGCACTTATTACTACAATATTAATTTTACCTATAAGCCTAAAATACTCAAAACTTGAAAATTCAAAGATTACACAAAGTTTGGAAAAGTATATTCATCAACGAGCATCATATAATAAAGAGGGTGGTGGTAGTGTAGATATTTCCACAATGCCAATTACATCGCAGGTTGGTACTTATTTATTTCGTCCTTTTCCATTTGAAGCACATAGTATACCTTCATTTGCGGCATCTCTTGACAATATGGTTTTACTTTATTTGTTTGTTTGGGGTATAACTTCAATGATTAAAAGAAGATATATCTCTAAAAAGGAAAATCGATTGTTCCTGTGGACATATTCATTGATTACTCTACTAATTCTAAGCACAACGACTGCAAACCTAGGTATATCAGTTCGACAAAAATGGATGTTTACTCCGATGCTCATATTTCTTATGATTTC
>JBAXMR010000214.1:0-3462 GCA_037134195.1 Paludibacter sp.
TTGGATGGGTAATTTATGGAACGGATATTTTACAACAGCGATATTTGACTGACCAAGCTCGTCGAAACCTACATCAGGTATTTCCCTGTCTTTACCCTCAATTGCGCTCGCAACTAAAATTTGCGTCATTAGCACCCGACAAAAGTAACCGGTATTTGAAACACTTTGATGAAATGGAGCAGTTTAAAAATAAGTATTTGCGAACTGAAGCGTTGGCTAAGATAGTGACCATAGACCTTAATTGGAAAGTTACAACCCCTCATTTTTTTGATACCAGCGCTTTAAAGTCCTTAGAGTTTGGGGAAGGCAAACACAGTCAACCAAAATATGGAATGCCTTCATTGGGGCCAAAAGAGCTGCTAGATCAAGAAGTAGTGTTTTTATTTATAGGCCATGAAAGCGATAAGCCATTGGCAGTAAGCATTGATGATTATTTCAGGGGAAATCACCCTGCTGAATTTAAAGGGATTTGGGGATATTTAAAATTACGATATCAAACGGAACAACATTTAAGTATCTGGTTTACGAATAAAGAAAATCCTATACCTGAGATAGAGGCAGCTCTAAAAAATAGAAAAGAAGAGAAAATAATGGTTCAATCAAAACGTTATGTAGCAGTTTATTTGTCGCCGCACTCTAAAACTACTTCTTCTGAAGCGCAACGCAAGATATATTATGTGCTAAAAGAGTTGTTGCTCACACACGGTATTGTTTCACAAACCATAGATGTGGCTAAAGCCTGGGGTTATCAGCGCAAATTAATGCCTCTTGCAGAGGTATTAGACAAAAAGAATAGTGAGAATAAGAAACCAATACAAATGGTGTTGGTAAAAAAAGGTTTTCATTATAGTTTGGCCAATATTGCTGTAGCCATTTATACTAAATTGGGTGCAACGCCCTGGTGTTTCGAAGCACAAGAGACGCAGGAGTTAGTGATTGGCATAAGTGCTTACACGAGCAGAGAGTTGGGTAAAAAATATATAGGGAGTGCCTTTAGCTTTACCAATGAAGGTCGTTTCGGCGGTTTCGAATGTTTCAGCCAACATCAAATAAGCCAATTGGCAGGTTCTATTAAATTGGCCGTAAGTAATTTCTACAAAGCAAATGTATCGATAAGCCGGCTGGTAATTCATTTTTACAAAAAGTTAAGTTACGCTGATTTGAAACCGATTCAAAAAGCGCTCACTGAACTAAAGCTGAAAATTCCGGTCATAGTTGTTTCGATAAATAAAGGTTTTTCAGATGATTTAGTTGGGTTCGATCTGAGTGTTAACCACAAAATGCCCGTTTCGGGCAACTATTTGCCAATCAATAACTATCAATACCTGCTTTATAACAACCAATTGACAAACTCCAGCTCCGAAAAAATAGATGAACGCGAAGGTTATCCATTCCCATTGAAAATTAGTCTGCAAAAATTTATGCCCGATGAAAAACAATCGACAGCCATGTCGGAAGAAGAAAAAATAGCTATTTTCGAACAAGTTTGTCGGTTCAGTTTACTGTATTGGAAATCGGTATCACGTCAATGGTTACCTGTAACATTACGCTATCCTGAAATGTTAGCTCAAATAGCTCCACATTTTAAATACAAGGATTGGGGTGAATTGGGCAGCGAAAGTTTGTGGTTTTTGTGACAAGAACCAAGACAAAAGAACAAAGAACAAAGACAAAAGACAAAAGAGCCAAGACAAGAAATGGCAGTTAAAATATTAAAACAGCATTTGTTTATGCCTACCGGCAAAAAGCCGAGGATATTTATTTTGTGCCAGACCAATAAACTTATTAGCTGAGCCTATACATTGTAATACCAATGATGAGATAAGCTCCTCACTAGTTGTAATTTATAGTTTATACGAAACTCATTTACCGTCATTATACGACAAATAGCTCCTATTTATACCGTATTTTTACGACAAAATATACGAGTTTATACCGTACTTTCTCGACAAAATATTATCTTTGTCATCTGAAATTTAATTGTTTATAAGCATGAATCGCCGTTTATTAAATGAATTAAGACATTGGAAGGATACCCCTGACCATAAACCTATTGTATTACGGGGTGCCCGCCAGGTAGGTAAAACAACTTTAGTGCGAATGTTCGGTGTTGACTTTGATAATTTCTTCGAGTTGAACTTGGAGCGAAAAGCTGAGTGTGAATTATTTGAAAAATACGATGATGTGTTAGAATTACTCAGAGCCATATTCTTCAAATTTGAGAAAATACCTAAATCAGGCGATAAAACATTGCTTTTTATCGATGAGATTCAGAATTCGGCGAGGGCTGTTGCTATGTTGCGTTATTTTTACGAAGATGCAAAAGAAATATATGTAATCGCTGCAGGTTCACTGCTCGAAAGTTTAATGGAAATGAGGCAAATTTCGTTTCCGGTTGGTAGAGTGCGTTATCTGGCATTACGACCTTGTTCATTCTTGGAATTTTTGGATGGAATGGGAGCCACCTTTGCTGCTGAAGCCATTTTAAATCAGGAAGCACATTATATTCACGAAAGACTACTGAAGTATTTCAACGAATATAGCTTGGTAGGTGGCATGCCCGAAGCAATCAACAAGTATTCAGAAAATAAGAGTATTCTGTCGGTAAAAACTGTTTATGATTCACTGATTGAATCGTACAGTAATGATGTTGAGAAGTATGCCGATACAGAACTTAAAGTGCGAACCATTCGTCACATTTTGAATGCTGGCTGGAGTTCAGCAGCTGAGACCATCAGTTTTGAAAAGTTTGGAGAAAGTACTTATGTATCGAGAGATATGGCGAATGCTTTCAGAACCTTGGAAAAAGCCTTTTTGCTGGAATTGACTTATCCTACTACCGAAACTCGTTTACCCAACCATCCAAACTATAAATTACGACCTCGACTCTTTTGGCTAGATACAGGCCTGGTAAATTACAAAGCTAAAATACAATCAGCCGTTTTTGATGCGGTAAATATCACAGATGTTTGGCGAGGAAGAATTGCAGAACATATTGTTGCTCAAGAACTTTTGTCAATTGAAAATTCTGTTTCTGCCAGTCGTAGTTTTTGGCGACGCCATAAAATAGGTTCCGAAGCTGAAGTCGATTTTGTATATGTATTTAAAAGTATGTTGATTCCAATCGAGGTAAAAAGTGGCACGAACTCCAAACTTAAATCACTGCATTTGTTTATGGAGGATGCGCCCCACAATATTGCTGTGCGAGTGTGGTCGCAACCGCTGTCCATTGATATGGTTACTACTCATCAAGGCAAGGAGTTTCGGCTCGTAAATTTACCTTTTTATTATGTGTGCATATTGGCAGAAATATTGGAAAAATTGTTTGTTGTAAAATAATAGGCAAGGAAAAAATTCCTATTACATTAGGAGGCAAGTTGCAATGCTATATTTATGCTACACGGAAGAAAATAGGCATAACTGGTTGGATAATAAAATATCTCAGGCATTGAAATCAAGTCC
>JBAXMR010000215.1:0-3287 GCA_037134195.1 Paludibacter sp.
ATTTTAATAATCCGTTTAAAATACCGTCAAGTCGGCATCTTCGATCAGCTTAAACTGCGAAAATCAGCGTTCTATTCATCATTTGTTTCTTAGGAGTCTATAGCATTACAGATTGGAAGTAGCAATCTAAAAATTAAATGAAACTAAAGAAATACCGCCCCAAGCCCCTCCCGATAATTATCGGGAGGGTTTTGGGGCGGTTTGTTACATAAGAGGTGTTTCATTACAAATAAGAAATCTTATATAAACTTTATTGCGTACATTTTTTAATATTCTGAAATGAAAAATCGATTTTTGTTTCCGAACATTTAGTACTTTTCAAAATGAAAAGGGCATAATGTTTGAATACAATTGGTCGATTAAGTGGCAAAACAATTGAAATTTACAGCTATATTACTACAAACAGATTTGATCAAATGTAAGTCAATTGGATATTTTGGGAAAAAATTAAACAATCTGTTGTTAATGTGAAAGATTGTTTTTATCTTTGAGGGCGAAAAATTGTCTGAACCTTGATTAAGCAGATTAATCAGATTAAAGGGAAAGAAAAGGAGAGGGGATAATCAGATAAATCTTTTAATCTGAAAAATCGTGGTTCAGACAAATGGGATATGTGCTATAAAATATAGGATTTGAAGCGGATTTAGAAGCAATAGAACATATATAGATATTTGGGGCAGGCGTAAAAAAAAAGAAAAGACAAACGACTACGGTAAAATCATCCGAAATCTATAAAACAAAATTATGACTTTAGACCAATATATTGATAACATTAATCAACGCTACAAAGCTGGAAGTGCAACCGAACACACATTTCGAGGAAGTTTGGAACAACTAATCGAAAGTATTGTACCAAAAGTAAAGGCAACCAACGAACCAAAAAGACAAAAGTGTGGCGCACCCGACTACATTCTGACCAAGAAAGACATTCCGGTTGGATTTATCGAAGCAAAAGATATAGGCGACCGTGACCTTGAAGGACTTAAGAAAACGGGAAACAAAGAACAGTTCGACCGTTATAAATCTTCGCTCGACAACCTTATATTTACCGACTATCTCAACTTTCTGCTTTATCGTGACGGACAATTTGTAACCAAAATTGCCATTGGCGAGACCTCCCCAAACCCCTCCAAAGGAGGGGCTTTAGAAATAAAGCCATTGAAAGAGAATTTCGCAAACTTCGAGGATCTTATAATAAGCTTTTGTTCGCATACCGGACAAACCATCAAGAGTTCAAAGAAATTGGCAGAAATGATGGCGGGCAAAGCCCGGCTTCTTTCGGAGGTTATAGAGAGAGCCGTGACAAGCGATGAAGAAAATCAGGAAGACAGCACATTGAAAGACCAAATGAACGCTTTCAAGCAAATTCTTATTCACGATATTACGCCCAAAGGTTTTGCCGATGTGTACGCTCAAACCATTGCTTACGGAATGTTTGCCGCCCGATTGCATGACACTTCAATGGATTCATTTAGTCGTCAGGAAGCCTATGAATTGATTCCCAAATCAAATCCTTTTCTGAAAAAGTTATTTGGATATATAGCAGGATTGGATGTTGATGACCGTATAAAATGGATTGTTGATGATTTGGTAAATATATTTCTGGCTTGCAATGTGGAGCAAATGCTCAAAAGTTACGGGAAGACAACCAAAACAGAAGACCCGATTATTCATTTTTACGAAGACTTTCTGAGCCAGTACGACCCGAAACTCCGCAAAGCGCGAGGTGTGTGGTACACTCCCGCACCGGTTGTAAATTTTATAGTTCGTGCCGTGGATGATATTCTGAAAACAGAATTTGACCTACAGCAAGGATTAGCCGACACCAGCAAAGTACTAAGCCCCCTAACCCCCAAAGGGGGAACTTCCAAGTATTTTCAAGCTCCCCCTTCGGGGGATGGGGGGCTTCATCGAGTTCAAATACTCGACCCTGCTACAGGAACAGCCACGTTTTTAGCAGAGATTATCAAACAGATTTACAAAAAGTTTGAAGGGCAACAAGGCATTTGGAGTAATTATGTAGAAACACACCTTTTGCCACGCCTCAACGGTTTTGAATTACTAATGGCAAGTTATGCCATGGCACACCTTCAACTTGATTTACTATTGAAAGGAACAGGCTTTAAACCAACCAAAGACCAACGTTTCAGGGTTTATCTAACTAACAGTTTGGAAGAACATCACCCCGACACCGGAACACTTTTTGCCAACTGGCTAAGCTCCGAAGCTAACGAAGCTAATCGTATAAAACGGGATGCACCAGTGATGTGTATTGTTGGAAATCCTCCTTATAGTGGCGAAAGTGCCAATAAAGGCGAATGGATAATGAGCTTGATGGAAGATTATAAGCTTGAACCAGGTGGCAAGGAAAAGCTCAAAGAACGTAATCCCAAATGGATTAATGATGATTACGTTAAGTTTATTCGGTATGGTCAGCATTTTATTGAAAAGAATGGCAGTGGCGTTTTGGCATTTATCAATCCACACGGTTATTTGGATAATCCTACTTTCAGAGGAATGCGTTGGAATTTGCTTAAAACCTACGACAAGATTTACACCATCGACCTGCATGGAAACAGCAAAAAGAAAGAAACTGCACCCGATGGAAGTGTCGATGTAAATGTGTTTGATATTCAGCAGGGAGTTTCCATTAATATTCTGGTGAAGACAGGTAAGAAAAAACCCAATGAATTAGGAAAAGTATTTCATTATGACCTGTTTGGAAAGCGTGAACTGAAATATGATTTTTTACTTTTAAACTCTATCAAAACAGTACCGTATAAAGAATTACCCAATGTAGCTCCAAACTATTTTTTTGTTAGCAAAGATTTTGAAGAGCAAAAGGAATATAACAAAGGGTTTTCTATCAATGAGTTGTTTCCTGTTAATAGTGTGGGAATTGTTACTGCAAGAGAAGATATTACAATAACTTTTGATAAAATAGACTTAGTAAATATTATTGAAGATTTTAAAACTTTAGAGGCAGAACAATTAAGACGAAAATATAAACTATCAATTGATACTAGAGATTGGAAAATATCTTATGCAATCGAGGATTTAAAGAATAATAAAGGTAAATTCACAAAAATTGCATGCAGACCATTTGATAATCGGAATACTTATTATACTGGAAAAACAAAAGGATTTTATTCATACCCCAGAGATGAGGTTATGAGTAATTTTATTGATAAAAAAAATTTAGGATTAGTTGTATCAAAACAAGCAACTCAAGGCTTCAAGCATGTGTTTATTACTAATACAATTTGTAATTTAAATTTAACTGGAAC
>JBAXMR010000216.1:0-3242 GCA_037134195.1 Paludibacter sp.
TGAGAGGCTCTCCCTGTCAGTTTCGGCTGGCAGGGCAGTCTACTCGATTTATGCGGTCGGTGTTTGGTTGTATTGTTTTGATATTCATCTAGACGGCAGATTTTGCAAACTGTCGACTATTCGGTTATTTTAAGTACTAAAGCACGTTAATCACATTTTCCCCAGTAAAGCGTACTCTTTGATTTATATTTCCACAAAACGATTTCTTTCTCTTTTCTAATCAGAATTCGTCACTTTTGGTCAGCAAAACGCCATATTGCCAAAGTTCCAACTATTCCCAACATACCTGTAGAAAATAGAATAATATAACTAACAATATTCAATTGCAAACTTTCTAAACTTGATGCAGTTCCATATAAACCAGGAATAGCCCATGGAAAATAAGGACCTAATCCCACGATTCCTGTAAAGTTGGCTAATATCAGTGTAAGAATTACAAAGCCTATCGGAAGCATATATCCACGACTATAACTTGCTAAGAATGCTACTGGAGTCGAAAGCAATATTGTAAGTAAGGACGTTACAAAATATTTAGAAAAATTCAGTGATACAATTTCATTTGACCATTGAGGAATGTCAATTAGCAAACCGACTATTAAACTAATCAAAAAATATACGAGTGAAAGTATAATTGACCATATAACAATTACTATAAATTTGGAAATAACGATATTAGACCGAGAAATTGGCAATACAAGAATATCTTTTATTGTGTGTTCAGAAAATTCACGTCCAAATACCCAACTTGAAACAAAACCAATTCCAATAACACCAACTCCAGCAAAACCTTGAATAAGCAATGTGAAATAATTTTGCCAATTGGGTTCTCCAAATCTCAACATAGATGCTTTATTGCCTATCATTCCAAGTTTGCTTGATATTTCAGGGTGTATTTGAACAAACATCAACAATCCCATCATAAATGGCACAAACATAAAAACTAAAATTGTTGCCCAAAACATTTTAGACTTCCTGATTTTCAAGATTTCAACCCAAAGAGCTACATTTATACTTTTCATTTCAATTCTCCTTTCAGTCCAATGGTTCTTAAAAAATAGGATTCCAAATCTTCCTCTTCAACTTTTAATAATGTTGGTGGACAACCTGCATTTACCATAATTGTAGCAACAGTATCTGGTTTTAAAATCGCTGATTCATCTTTTATTTCAATTAAATTATCATTTGATTTCTCAAGGATAAAACCATGTTGAAGTAGTATTGAAGTAGCCATTTCAATGTCATTCGCATTCATTAAAAGACGTTTTGAACAAAGTGTTTCTAATTGACTTGCATCAATTTCTTTCATTAATTTACCTTCATGTATGATTCCTATCCTCGTTGCAAAACGGGATATTTCTCCCAGAATATGACTTGAAATAAAAATTGTTACTCCATGATTTAGTGCCAAGTCACTTAACATTTCTCTGATTTCATAAATGCCCGCAGGATCAAGTCCGTTGGTAGGTTCGTCCAACAGCAATATGTCAGGATTATGTATTAAGGCTTTCGCTAAACCAAGTCGTTGATTGTTTCCAAGCGATAAGTCTTTGGCTTTTCTATTTGCATAAGTACCCAATTGGAGTTTGTCAATAACATTGTCAATTGCCTTTTTATCAGCAATAAAACGCAATCGACGAATTATTTCGAGATTTTCTCGAACCGTAAGCTCTGGATATGAGTATGGAATTTCGACCAATGAACCAACACTTTTCCATAATTCAGTATTATCAATAGAGATCTTTTTCCCTTTAATAAAGGCTACACCCGATGTTGGACGTATCATTCCAAGAAGCATTCGGATTGTCGTTGTCTTACCAGCTCCATTAAGTCCTAAAAAACCGTATATTTCGCCTTTTCTTACATTTAAAGACATATCAGAAACAGCATGAACTTCGCCATAATGTTTAGATATATTTTCTGTTCTTATAATATCAGTTATCATTTGTCTGTAATATTTATTCCTAAACCTTATTCAAAAGCAGAACGTACATAAATACCAGTACTACCAAAACAGTACTTATTAATAGAACAATCAGATTTTTTAAACGATATCTTATCGTGATTGTCAGTTCTTTATTTTGTTTGTCAACATAGAAATGTGTAATGGCAAGCAAGTTTATTATTATAGCCAAAATAGGTAATCCAATAAAAATTATATGTAAAACCCAACTTAAGACACCTGATTGATTTTGATTGGAAACAAATTGCTGTAATCTGTTGAAGAAATCCCAATGAATTAATAGTTTGATTTTTAGATAAGCTAAAACAATCAATACCATTGGTATTAAAATAAAAACGATGCCAATTCTGGCTGATTTTCTGGCATTCATCATTCCTATTTTCAATATTTCCTGATGTTTTACAAAATCGGTATTTGGAGTATTGAGATTCTCCATTTTATCTTCAAAATTGTTTTCCATAATTCCTTTTTTTATTCATAATGCAAATAATCAAATTAGGTTGCACTATTAAATTCAATTTTTAATTTATCAAGTCCTCTGGATAAAAGTGATTTTATAGTACCTTCCTTTTTGTCAAGTATTTCGGAGATTTCCTTGAGTGATTTTTTTTCGAAAAACCGTAACGAAAGAACCTCCTGATACTTTATATTAAGTTTTTTCAACGAACGTTGTACACGGGCAAAATCCTCGTTTAACTTCAACTCTTCTTCTATTAATTGTTTTTCTGTTTGATAATCGTCAAATTCGAAAAGAATACTTGCTTGTGAACCAAGCAAATCCAGCGATAATTTAGTTACGCTATTTTTACGGTAGTAATAATTGATTTCATTTGTTGCAATCCTGTATAGCCATGTTATGATTGAAACGTTTTTCCATGTAAAAGAATTTATATTCAAATATGCTTTTAAAAAAGTATCAGCTGCTACATCCCTTGAAATATCATAATCAGCAATACGATGAAAAATGTAATTAAACATTGTCTTGTAGTAAGCATCAAAAATTTTCCCGAATAATTCAGGATTTTCTTTTATCTTTTCTAAAAGCTGTTTTTCTTCATCAAGGGTCATCATAAAATTTTCTTTGCATTATAAATGCAACTTATTCAAAAAGGTTGCAAAAAAGTAATTTCCATTTGCTTTTGTATTCTGCTAGGAATAGTCAATATTTGAGAATTTTTCCAAGTTGTTCTAGTAGGGTGTGTCTTTCTCTTTTTTTTCTACACTGCCGCATAACGACCGAGGCGTCGAGTAGGCAAAGGGGGTTTCACCCTAAGCCTCTCAC
>JBAXMR010000217.1:0-3137 GCA_037134195.1 Paludibacter sp.
AGCCAGTTTTAAGATGGATAAATTACATGATTAAATTATGTATTTGCATATTTATTGCAAATAATAGAATTAATTGAACATATTCTCAAAATTAGTTGTATCTTTGTGGTGTGAATTCAACTAAAAAAGAATAAGGTTATGATTAAGGAATTTAGTTTCGGGAATTATCGGTCATTTAAGGAAATCCAATCTTTGAATATGACTGCTTCAAAAATTAATGAGCTCAATGAGAATAATATTATTGTACTCAATGAAAAGCAATCTTTGCTTAAAAGCAAGGCCATTTATGGAGCAAATGCAAGCGGTAAAAGCAATATCGTAAAAGCTCTTGTGAGCTTCATTAAGATAATTAAAAATTCAGTAAAAGATGAAAAAGTACTTGACCTGATTGAGAATTTCAAATTATCGGTTGACACAGACAATAAACCCTCTTTTTTTCAATTAATTTTCGAAATCAATAAGATCCAGTTCAGATATGGATTTGAAGTTACCGACAAAGAAATTAAGAGCGAATGGTTGTTTGGCGTGCCAAACGAAAGAGAAGTTTGCTATTTTGTAAGAGAGAATAACACTATTAACGATATTAGTAAGCTTCATTTTGAGGAAGGTCATAAACTTTTATCAATTTACAATGACAGTGAAGGCGAAAATGAAGTATTTAGAAGCAATTCTCTGTTTTTATCAGCCGTTGCTGCCATGAACGGAAAATTATCTAAGCAAATTGTAAATTCAATTTTTTCAATTACAGTGCTTAGTGGTTTGCAAGACAAACAGTTATATAATATTTCAGGTACAAACCTAAGAAATGAAGAAACAAAGAATAAAATCACTGAATTTCTGAAAATTGCGGATGTAGGAATTAATTCATTGGATGTGATTGATGCTAATAATACTGTAGAAAATGATTTAGTAAAGGATGCACCTGTAGAATATCTCAAAAAGTTAGAACACGACAATAAAATTGGTTCAGTAATTTCGATGCACGATAAGTTTAATTCCAAAAAAGAAAAAGTTGGAGAAGCTAACTTGCAATTTTTATCCTCGCAGTCGGAAGGTACATTGAAAATGTTTGAGATTAGTTCGTTTATTATCAAGGCAATCGAAAATGGAGAGACATTGGTCATTGATGAATTTGATGCACGGTTACATCCATTAATCTCTAAAAAAATTGTCGAATTATTTAATTCACAAGGAAATAGTTCGGCGCAACTAATCTTTATAACCCATGATACTAATTTGTTATCGGCAGATTTGTTGAGACGTGACCAAATTGATTTTGTAGAAAAAGATAAATACGGTGAAAGTCATTTGTACTCTTTGGTACAATTTAAAGGCATAAGGAACTCAGCTTCTTTCGAGAAAGATTATATTAAAGGAAAATATGGTGCAATCCCATTTTTAGGCGATTTTAATCAGCTTTTCAATACTGAGAAAGATGCCTAAGAAACAAAGCTATATCAAAAAAACTGATTTAAAAGGTCAAAAACCTTGGTTGAAGAAAGCAAACGCTTCAGAATATAAAGTTGAAACAGTAGTTCCAAACAAAACAATTCTAATTGTTTGCGAAGGACAAACCGAAGAATTGTATTTCAAGTCATTTCTTGTTTCGACCTTGACAGTTAAGCTGTTTTCATTGGGGCAATCAAAACTCCAACTAGTTGAAAACACTGAAAGAATTCAACAAATTGAGCAATGTGATGAAGTTTGGTGTGTTTTTGATTTGGACATAAAGCTTGATGTAGCAAACTGTATTCCCGACTTTGACAATTCCATTGCCAAAGCTAATGAGTTGGGTTATAATGTTGCTTATTCAAACGATGCGTTTGAATTGTGGTTTTATTTACATTACCAATATACAGACAATGAGAATCATAGAACATTCTATTATGAGCAATTAAGTAAGTTCTGGGGAATTAATTACGAGAAAGTTGGCAAAAAATGGAAATTCTGTACAGAAAACTATAAACGCCTGCAAGACGACCCACGAGCAGACCAAAAAGAAGCTATAAACAGAGCAGAGAAACTGTTTTTGGCAAAACAGGAACTGCACTATCATAAGCAAAATCCAGTTACACTTGTATATGAACTGGTTAAAGTGCTGAATGAAAACTTGAAAAAATAAAACATTTCAGTTTCTATACAACCAATGCACGATTTGGTAATACTTAGGCTTCCTGCGGTCTGAAAGACCCAGCAAGGAAGCGTTGGTTGAACCGTATTAGCTTCGCTGATTTTCAATTCCCGCTTGCAGTAGGATTATTCAACGAGCGTGGAGAAGAAAAAGTAGTTATGGTGAAAGCGACTGCTTCGACAAGCTCAGCAACCATAGTGGCAAGGAAGGAAAAGACAAAAGAAAGAACGAATAGTGCTGTTTTAAATATCTTTGTAGAATCAAAACTGAATACAAAACCCGAATTATGCACATAAACGGTCAATCCATAAAACCCGAATACCAGCAAATGGTGCTCCGTGTGCAGCATTATATCACTCAGCATTTAGCAGAGGATTTGTCGCTGGAAACACTGGCGGGTGTGGCTAATTATTCAGCGTTTCATTTTCAGAAGGTGTTTTCGGAAGCTGTGTCGGAATCGCCCAAACAATATGTCATTCGACTTCGGTTGGAAAGGTCAGCACATTTTATCAAGATTTTTCCGCAACTACCTATCAATGAAATAGCTGCCAATTGTGGATTTTCGTCCAATTCTATATTCAGTCGTGCATTTAAAAACTATTTTAGTATTTCTGCCGAAAAATACCGAGAACTTCCAACCGATAAAATAAGCGAGATTAGCAAAAACAAGAATCAACTTTCACCATGGACTGATGCTTCGTGGATAACGCCGATTACCGATATTCAGCAGAAAGTTGACAGCATTCAATTGACTTCCACGCCGTTTGTAAATACTATTTATGCATTCCAACTCGCTTGTATTCAAACCACATTGAGTCATCCCGAAAATATCGCTTTTGCATTTCAGAACCTATTGCAATGGGCAGAACCCCGCGGACTGATTACTCCCACCACCAAATATTTTGGTGTATGGCTCGATTTTCCGTTTATTACACCACCCGACAAGTGCCGTTACTTAGGCTTTGTGAAATAATAAATTGTACAATTAAAAAATAATAGCTATCTT
>JBAXMR010000218.1:0-3105 GCA_037134195.1 Paludibacter sp.
TATTGATTATCTGAATGTTACAAGTACTAAAAAATGTTATGCGGAAAACAGGAGTGAGTATTTATTTTCAAATGTCTTGCAGTGGCTTTTATAGCTTTTTGATAATAGGCAGAGCGGTCACAGTACATTGTTTTTTAGTGCACTTAGAAGTTTTGAAGCACTTAGAAACAAAAAAAACAATGAACTGTGAAGTATAAAATTGCAAAGCAATAATTGCTACAATGGTCTTAAAACTAACACATGATTTTTTCTAAAAATAAATTAAATTATTCTGTTTTCAATATGCAAAATATATGTATATTTGTTGCACAAATAAAACAATTTATTAATCTTAAATCCATTTAATTATGGCAAGTACAACAGAATCAGGTCACGCAAAGAACGTGGCAAACTTTGAAAGTTTAATTTCATTCGTTAAAGGTTACGGAGCTACCTACAATCCGTCAAAAGACTCTATCAAAATTGTAGCACTTGAATTAATTCTTGCTAATGCCAAACAATCATTAATCGACATTGACACTGTATTTCCAACATACACCAATGCCGTTTCAGCACGTGAATTTGCCTTTGCTCCTCTTAGCAAAATCATTACTCGTGTAAACAATGCAATTAAAGCCACTGATACCACTGAACTAGTGGACGAAAGTGTAAAAACCTTAGTTCGCAAATTACAAGGTACAAGAGCAAGTGCCAAAATTTCAGTTGAAGAAAAAACCCAATTAGCAGCCGAAGGAAAAGAAGTAAATCAAATTTCTGCTTCACAGATGGGTTACGACAATCGTGTGGAAAATTTGTATAAGCTATTAATGCTTCTCAACTCAATACCACAATACAATCCAAACGAAGAGGAACTGAAAATATCAACCCTGACAGCTTTGTACGAAAATTTAAAAGCAAAAAACACAACAGTTGTTGAAACGACTACACCACTAAGTAACTCCCGTATAGCTCGTAATGAAGTATTATACAAACCGCTTACAGGCTTAGTAGATATTGCATTCGACACCAAAGTATATATTAAATCCGTATACGGACCTTCAAGTCCTCAATATAAACAAGTATCGAAACTTGTTTTTATTGCACGAGACTAATAAGTATAAATAACAAACTGCGGTTGCCTGATTGACAACCGCAGTTTTATTTAAGCCTACGTAAAAACACTTTATGACACCGTAAAAATACATTAAGCCTCCGTAGATTTACTTTATGCCTTCGTAGAAATACATTAAGCCTCCGTAAAAATACTTTATGACGATGTAGATTTACATTATGCCTTCGTAGAAATGCATTATTCGACAGTAAAAATACTTTAAGACGATGTAGATTTACATTAAGCCTTCGTAAAAATACATTATGCGTCCGTAAAAATTCGATGAGCCTTTGTAGAAATACATTATGACACCGTAAAAATACATTATGACACCGTAGAAATACAAACAGCCGACTAAAAAGCTATATAAACCAACATATATTTTCGACAAGACAACAACTAAACACAAACAAACACCAGGCACCTAATACATAGGGCTTCGTGTGGTCGAGGCACGAAGACCCAACATGAAGCCCATGTTGCGCTACAACCCTGCACTACCGATGGGCTACGAACGTTGAGAAAAGTAAAAGTTTGCTATGGAGTTAACGGCATGTTTTTGGGTGGATGCCGATTGGAAAGGAAGGTGGAAGGAAGCCGCTCAACTGCTTTTTTGGCGGTTTGTCGGATGAAAATGAAGTAGAAACGGCTTGTTCTCGCTAAAACTAACGCGTCAAACCGTAAAATATACGATTAGTCGCTACATTTTGCTCACTTTGGGCAACACGACGCTTAAATCCGTCCAACCGGATATATCATTTATTAGACGTTCAAATGTTGAATGCTGTCGCTCCGTCCAACCGGATATATCATTTATTAGACGTTCAAATGTTGAATGCTGTCGTTGGGATTTATTTCCAATCCCAACTTTTTTATTCTTAGGATTTGTAATCCGTTCTTAAAAAGCGAATTAAAAGTTGAGTATTTGCTCACCAGGTTGAGCGTAGGCTGCAACTAATTTGCTCGCAGTTCGGCGTATGGCTCTGCCTACGTGGCTGCTAAAAGCACAGCTCCGGCTTTGCATACTCACACAAATCGGCTGAAATTCAATGATGGATTTCAGTCGATTGTGTATTCACCAATATTTAAGCAAGTTTTTTTATTCATTCAAAAAAGAAGTTTGTATATTTGCATTGTAATTAATAGAAGATTTATGCCAAAACTATATGAGTATTTCGGATTAGTGTTTTTATTCTATTCTCATGAGCATGAACCTATTCATATTCATGGGAAATATCAGGACACAGAGAGCAAAGCAGAAATTATTTTTGATAATGGTAAATTCAAGGAAATCAGTATTAAAGATGTACAAGGGAAAAAGCCTTTAGATGCTCAAAACCTAAAAAAGTTCAGAAAAATTGTTGAATTATATAGAGATGATATCATTCGGAAATGGATTGACTTCTTTGTCTATAATATCGAGTTTCCTTCCGAAAAAATAACAAAAAAAATATAAAGCTATGGTTGTCTCAATTGTCAAAGCAGAATATCTTGGTGATTATAGTATTAAATTATCATTTTCAGATGGAATTGAGAAAGTGATTGATTTCTCTGGTTTCCTGAAAAATGCAAGAAATTCAATGACCAACAAGTATCTTGACAAACAGTTGTTTAAATGTTTCTCCATTGAGTATGGAGATATTGTATGGAATGATTATGAAATGTGTTTCCCGATTTGGGATTTACACGAAGGCAGTATATAGAGTGTGCTAATCCAAAACAGCCCAAGTTGGCCACAGCTACCGCGCGATTGTATCCGCATGGTTTGAATAGCAAATTATTTTAGTGGTAGTACGACTTGGAGTCGTACTACCACTGTTTCATTATATCCACCCCGTTGCTCCAAGCGATTGGGTCGGTTGTATTTAGGTTTAAGTTTTCATGCACTTTTGTTACGGTATTAATCAGAAGGTTGTATATTTGCAAAAACAAATCTTATAAATTTCAGTTGATGGAATATATTACATATTCCGGTGATACCCGTTCACGTTTTCCGTTGATATCCGTTCACTGTT
>JBAXMR010000219.1:0-3011 GCA_037134195.1 Paludibacter sp.
TGATATATACAAATTTTTAAAACAATTTTTGACTATAAAAACAAACTCTAATTAGAAACATTCAATTTTATATAGGTTTAATTTACAACTTCACCGATTAATGTGGCAGATGAAGCACGAATAACTTTTACAAGGATAGTTTCACCGATGCGACGTCCCTCTCGCGGAAAAATAATTACTTTGCACTGCGAACTTCGTCCAAACATTTGTTCTTTTGAGCGTTTCGAAAATCCTTCAACCAGCACCTCAAAGGTTTTACCGACATCGTTTTGGTTGCTCTCGTTTGCAATTACCTGCTGTAAATCAATTATTTCAGCCAATCGGCGTAATTTTACTTCTTCGGGTACATTATCGGGCATACGTTTGGCAGCAACCGTTCCCGGGCGTTCAGAATACTTGAACATAAATGCCATATCAAATTTTACTTCACGCATCAACGACAACGATTCCTGATGATCTTCTTCGGTTTCGTTGTGAAAACCGCAGAAAATGTCTGTGCCAATAGCCACATCGGGCATAATGCGACGCATTGCTTCAACACGATTCAAATACCATTCACGGGTATATTTACGGTTCATGAGTGTAAGAATCTTATTACTTCCCGATTGAACTGGTAAATGAATGTAGCGGCAGATATTTGGGTAGCGTGCCATCATTTCCAGCGTTTCATCAGTCATATCTTTAGGATGAGGCGATGTGAATCGGATACGCATTTCAGGAGCAGCTTCAGCTACAATCTTCAATAATTCCGCAAAATCAATCACGCTTCCATCTTCCTTTATATATGAATACGAATTGACCGTTTGTCCTAATAAGGTAACTTCCTTGTAATTCTTAGATTGCAAATCGCGGATTTCATTCAAAATGCTTTCCACATCCCGGCTACGCTCACGACCACGGGTATAGGGGACGATGCAATAAGTGCAAAACTTATCACAACCCCGCATAATGGAAACAAAGCCCGAAATAGATGCTCCGATTCGAGTGGGCATTACATCTTTATAAGTTTCGGTTTTGGAAAGTTCCACATTTATGGCTTTTTCGCCATTTTCCACGTCGTTAATCAGGTGTGGAATATCTAGGTATGCATCCGGTCCAACCACAATGTTCACGCCATGTTCGTCAATCAGCTCATCTTTTACCCGTTCGGCCATACACCCAATGACACCAATTACGAGTTTCTTTTTCTTACGTTTCAACGACTGAAAATACTTTAATCGTTGAATGATTTTTTGTTCTGCATTATCCCTTACGGAGCATGTGTTCACAAATATAGCGTCTGCATCAGCAATTTTGTCGGTAATAGCAAAACCGTCCATTTCCATAATGGAGGCTACAACCTCGCTGTCAGCCACATTCATTTGGCAGCCGTAGGTTTCTATAAAAAGTTTTTTGTCGTTCAAAGCGGATTTAAAGTCCGTTGTATCGACAGGTTGATCATTTAAATTCATTTATTCTTGTTTTGATTTTTATTGTACAAAGGTACATCTTATAATCATATTATAAAATAATATTGATTTTTGCATTATTTAACTCATTGCTTTGTTGTTTAATAATGGTTTAATAATGAGTAATATACGAATTTTATTACGTTAATGTAAAGACTAATTTTGATTTATTTTGAATAAATATGTTGAAATGACTTGCAGGTATGAAAAATAATTCTCATTTTTGCAGAGTAAACAAACAGATAAATTTTTCATAGTTAAGGTTTAGGTTAAAATGTGCAATGGGTGGCTGTGAAGTTACCCATTGTTTTTTTAGTATAATTGGTCTAAATTTTTATTTTCAAAAAAATGGAATAGCAGTAAATTGTCGCCTGGTTTGTTAAACGCGTTCTTGCAGGCTTATATATAAAAAAAAGCTTGTATATTTGCCTAACATTTAAGAATCAAACGATAAATCAGAGTTCCGGCTTTCTTGTCGGAATTCTTTTTGTTTTATACTTCGGAAAATACTTATAAAAGAAAACATTATGGCAGTAACTTATATGACCGCTGAAGGTTATAAAAAATTGGTAGAAGATCTGAACGAATTGGAAAGAGTACAACGTCCTGCCATATCAAAGCAAATTGCAGAAGCACGTGATAAAGGAGATTTATCGGAAAATGCAGAATATGATGCTGCTAAAGAAGCTCAAGGTATGTTAGAAATGAAAATTTCGCTTCTCAAGGATACTGTTGCCTCGGCACGAATGATTGATGAATCGAAAATTAATACAAATGAAGTACAGATTCTGACCCGTGTGAAAATTAAAAACACGAAAACAAATCAGATTATGACCTATATGATTGTTTCTGAGAGTGAAGCTAATTTTAAAGAGGGTAAACTTTCAGTTACCACTCCAATTGCAAAAGGGCTACTCGGTAAGAAAGTTGGCGAAAAAGCAACAGTCTCTGTCCCATCGGGAGTAATGGAATTTGAAGTAATTGAGATTAGTTTATAAAGTCAAATAATAGCATTATGTTGATAAATTTATTAATATCAAGTTCACCAATCAATCAAATCAACCAATGACAATTTTCAGTCGGATAATAGCAGGTGAAATTCCGTGTTTTAAAATTGCGGAAGATGAGCGATATTTTGCTTTTTTAGATATTAATCCAATGACTAAAGGTCATACACTTGTTGTTCCGAAAGTGGAGGAGGACTATTTGTTTAACCTGGATGACAAAACACTGGCTGACATGATGGTTTTTTCAAAGAAAGTAGCCATAGCACTTGAAAAAAGCGTTGATTGCATGCGGGTAGGAGTGGCTGTTATAGGACTGGAAGTACCTCATGCACATATTCATCTCATTCCAATAACCAAAGAGTCGGATATGAACTTTAAAAATCCTAAGCTAAAACTTAGTCTGGAGGAGATGAATAATATCGCAGAGAAGATCAGAGAAAATTTATAGTGTGTCCGAGCATCTTGCTTACAGTTTCAATTGGGACACCTTTAGCCAATGTAATGGTGGTGGCAAAGGTATGCCTCGCTAAGTGAAATGTCAGCTCTTTATCTACCT
>JBAXMR010000220.1:0-2962 GCA_037134195.1 Paludibacter sp.
GTATCACCGGAATTTAACGAATAAAGTGGTCAGTATCGCCGGAATATCCAGTCAGCATAAGGCATATTCCAAAACTTGACTTTCCGTAATACAAGTTCATCGTTCACAAACTGATAGAATACAAACAAAAATTTATGTTCCAGAATATCTTTAAAATTAGAATCGTCCCAATCTTCATTCACAATATCTTCGTATTTGAAGATCGGGAACGAAAGATCTTCTTTTGGTAAGTTGTTTTCTTTAAGCCTAACAGTTTTTACTGTAATTTCGGCTTTATCAAACTCTTCAATTTCTTTGTTCAACTCAATTCCTAAAATCACTTTTGTAAGGTTTGCATAAAAACTTTTTGCCTTTGTATTGATTTGGACACCAGTAAGATTTAGAATTTGTTCAATAGTCTTGCCAATATATGGATTGAACTTAGACATGACAATTTCTTCTATAGATTGTCTTCTAGCAACCTCAATAGTAGGGATTAATTTCCCATAATTTCCAGTTGGCTCGTTTGCAATTGAGGCAATAATATGATTTACATAACCTTGCTTTAATGAATAAGCTCTTTGTTTTGCAGGGATATCGCTAAATGGTTGTTTTCTGGTCGTATTTGCATTCGCTCCCTTGGTGCAGGCACCTAAATAAAAAGTGTCACCCTCAGAAAGTTCGTGAGCTTTTCCGTTAGCAATTTTCGCTGTTATTAATTCCCAGTCTTTTCGGATAATTTCCAAATCCGTAATTGGGAAATTCCATTCATCTACAAGTTTTATCAAATAGTCAATAATATCTAAATGAGCTTGGTGTAAGTAAAATACAAGAAGAATGTTTGCATTCTTCTTCCAAAACGAACTTGTCTCAAAGTTTTGACTTACAACTTCAATGTAGTTTATGATATTTAAAACTAAACGTTCTTTTGAACGATAATCATTGTTTCTAAGCTGCTTTAATGGTGTGGATTTTAGTTCAAGACCTGCAATTGCAAAATCTGGTTCAGACTCAGAATTGGGTTCGTACTTAAAATAAAATTTTTCTAAAGTTTGACCATATTTTCCTTTACCAGCATAATTTCCATTTGGTATTTCATTGTTGCATGCCTCTCTTAAGGTTTTACCTTTTAGAAGTTTTGCATAATCAATTATTGATTGTTTGTCATTTAGATTGTAAGGCAAGCTCATATTCAAGTTTTTGTTTTAATGCGATTCCTATTTTTTCAATAACTCCTACCACTAAAGCATTTCCCATGAAAAACGCTCTTTTTGTATCTGAAACACCATCGTATTTTGTGTGGTCATCGGGAAACATATTTAAACGTTCTAGTTCTACGGGCGAAAGTCTCCTATAACCTTTTGGGGTTTTAATAACGTGTTTAAATCTCGATGGCGATGCTCCACCTTCGCCAGTTATAATTGTTCGTGATGGCTTTTCTAGTGGATCTGGGAAAATCATTCCACCTTCGCTATAATTGTATTCAAAGCCTTGCGCATTTTTGCGCATTTCTTTTTTTGCACCTTTCAAATATAGCCATTTATCTAAATCTTTCTCGTTGATATAAAAATCATCAGTGACCTCGCCATTCTGAATTATATCTTTCATAATGATAAAGTTGCCTTCATGTTTCGCCTTGGTTTTTACAGTAGTAACGATTCCATTAAGCATTATTCCAGTGTTCTCAAACATTCCAGAAGTTCCATTTTTATTGAAATTTTCTGATATTTCAACCATGTCGCCTTTCAGTTTAAACTCAGTTGGAAACAAAATTTCCTCTGAAGTTACTGGAAATGCAGTTGCAAGAGTTCCCTCTTCGAGAATCCATTCGTTGGGTGTAGTTTCCTTTATTTCGTTGTAAATCTCAGTCTGACAATGGTAAGCAAGAATATAAATTCTTCTTCTTCTTTGTGGCATACCGTACTCAGCAGCATTAATAACTCGCCATTCTACAGCATATCCTAAGTCGTTCAAACTCTTCAATATAATTGCGAAATCTCTTCCACGTTGTCCTGATGGAGAAATTAAAAGTCGATCAACATTTTCAAGAAAAAGATATTTTGGTTTTACTTCTTTTTCAGTCAATATTTTATGGATAGACCACCATAAAACTCCTTTTTTCCCGATAAGTCCTTTTGAGTTTTTGAGCGTTGTCGCAACTGAATAGTCTTGACATGGAAATCCGCCAACTAACAAATCGTGGTCGGGAATTGACGAAACATCGACCGTTGCAATGTCTTGATTACAATGCGATTCCTTGTCCCAACGTTTCTCGTAAACCAATGATGCGTGTTGCGTTTTTGTTGACGGTTCAAATTGATTACTCCAAATCACTTCAAATGGCGATTCAAAGTTTTCAAGATAACCAGACGAAGCCGATTTTTTATGCCATCCTTCAAGTCCAAGTCTAAAACCACCAACACCGGCAAATAATTCTACAACTTTTATTTTATTTTCCATGTTGAATCGTTTTTAGGTATTTTACTTTTTCTTCTGCTACTTTTAGGGCTTCTTCTCCGTTTTCTTCGTCAAGAACATACGAAGCTAATTTATCACTTAGCCATGACGTAACTAGTTGATTTTTATCTAAGTTATAAAACTCAGCAAATCTCTCAACTTGGTCTTTTGTAGGTTTTCTTTCTCCTCGTTCAAATTTGCTGATAATGGCCTGGTCAATATCCATTGAAGCAGCAACTTGCCGAAGAAAAAAACCTTTCTCTTCTCTTGCAATTCTAATTAAATCTGCGAATGTATTCATAAGACAATGTTTGTTTTGACAAAAATAGTCAAATGTTTTGAATTGCAATTCTTTTCTCTAAATTATTTTTGTTTTTATTCTTCTGAATGTCGTAATATGCCCTTGGATGCCGCACGAATTGCATCGTGTGGCATATTTATTTACTGGTACTGTTTCCCACGCGATGCAATGTTGAGTAGGAACAGGGAATTCCACCCCATCCCTCTCACAGAACCGTACGTGATA
>JBAXMR010000221.1:0-2902 GCA_037134195.1 Paludibacter sp.
GCACCATTGGCATCAATGGTAATCCAGCGATTGGATGAATTGACAACGTCGAGTGCATTTCGGTTAGCTATTCCGGTAACTGAATTATACATTTTAGTTGCGTTCAACACATTAGCACCAACACTAAAATTCACAAAAACACTTAAATCGAAGTTTTTATAGGTAAAAGTATTATTCATACCTCCATAAAACTTAGGAGCTGCATGACCTATCACTGTTCGGTCGGCATCGGTTATTTTTCCATCGGGAATTGGATTTCCGTTTGCATCCACGGCACCGGCTACGTCCTGATATTTCCAAAATCCGGGTTGTGGCATTTTTCTCGAATCATAAGGGATTCCAGCTTTTAGAGTATAGGTTTGAGTGGTGCTATTATAGTCAAAATCACTTACCTGATACAATCCGGTAATTTTATATCCATACATCTCGCCAATCGGCTGCCCTACTTTTACAATATAATCAGTTTGTCCAAAACCAAATCCCGATTCTTGCAGAAAAGATTGTTCGCCCGATAAGGCAATGATTTTGTTTTCATTATGAGAGATATTTAAATTAGTAACCCACTGAAAATCTTTAGATTTAATATTGATACCTGTTATGGTTAAATCAAATCCTTTGTTTTCTGTTTGTCCAATGTTTTGAATCATCGTGGTATAGCCCGAAGAAACCGGAAGTGTAGATTGCAAAAGCAATTGTGAACTGTGATTGATATAAAATTCAGGCGAAATAATTAAACGCTGATTAAAGAATCCCAAATCAAATCCCATGTTCTTAGTTTCGTTGGCTTCCCACTGCAGATTTTTATTTGGAATTTGATAAGGTGCATATCCAGTTGTGGTAGTGGTGCCAAAGGGTGCCGTGACTGAACCCATCAGTGCCAATGAACCGTAACTATTAATTCGGTTATTTCCTGCATCTCCATATCCAAACCTAACTTTTAAATCCGAGAAAATATCCAGTTCTTTGATAAATTTTTCTTCACTGGCGCGCCAGGCAACTGATGCTGATGGGAAAAATCCCCATTTTTTGGCAAACTTAGAAGAACCATCGGCACGATAAGTTACAGTCAACATATATTTCTCAGCAAAATTGTAGTAACCACGTGCAAAGAATGAAAGTAATTTGTTATCGTCATTAAAATATGACTGTGGAATTCCGGGAGTTGCACCCAGAGACATATCGTTCAGCCCGATAATATCATTCGGGAAATTATAGGAACTTGCCTGAACATAGCGTGTCCAGGTTGTCACATATTCCTGTCCAATCATCAAACTATATTTGTTTTTTCTGAAACTTCCGTCATAAGTAAGGGTATTTGCCGTCTGAGTAGTTTGTGTGTCGGCATTTTTAATCCAACCCTGAATACTGCTGCGTAAAGCTGTCATATTCTGAGCTCCGAAAAAGTCTGAATTTCGTTGAGCATTATATGACATTCCGATAGTATTCTTAAAGGTCAATCCGCTCATAATCTTATAGCTAAATCCTCCATTCAATTGAAAAATTCGCTGTTCAGTATTCTTTTGCTCGGAAGTTGCTGAGATAACCGGGTTCTGCATTACATTACCGGTAACTGCATCCAGCAGCGGGTCAATATTCAACGTAAGCAAATCGTTATCATTTCCGGTTATACCTATGGTTGGACGGTATTGAATTACCTGGCTTAGGGGGTTAAAATAAGTATTCCCGGATGAAGAACCTTGTCCGTAAACTTTACTTTCAGTATAACTTACAGTGGCTGATGCGCTAAATTTGTCATTTATCTGATGATCTAACTTTAATCGGGCATTGCTTTTGCTAAGACCAC
This sequence comes from Paludibacter sp., assembly GCA_037134195.1. Lineage (GTDB taxonomy): Bacteria > Bacteroidota > Bacteroidia > Bacteroidales > Paludibacteraceae > Paludibacter. Next base: position 1,805 of record JBAXMR010000221.1, read on the forward strand.
TTGCCACCATTTGTCCCTGATCATCATTATACGAATAAGAAAGGTTATACTTCAATTTACCGGCACCGCCATCGATACTAATTCTGTGATTTTGAGTATAAGCTGTTTGTCCAAACGCCTGATCCTGCCAGTTAATACCTTGCCGGTTTGAATAATTAGTACTAATATCGGCAAAAGGTCCGTATATTTTAATGAAATTTGGAAGATCTGATTGCGATAGAAAATCCCTACGCTCATAATCCATCAGAACAAATTCATAAGGACTCAAAATCGGCAATTTCTTAGCCAGTTGTTTTGCTCCGAAATAACCCTCGTAGCTTACAGTTGTTTTGGTTGGAGTTCCTGATTTGGTGGTAACCACTACCACTCCGTTAGCTCCACGTGCACCGTAAATAGCAGTTGCAGAAGCATCTTTCAGAATATCAATGGATTCAATACTGCCCGGATCAATACTCGATAAACCATTTTCGGTAGGGAATCCATCGATAATATAGAGTGGATCATTGTTACCAGTTATTGAAATTCCACCACGAACCCTAATTGAAATGGAAGCATCCGGACTTCCTTCCGATTGGCTCACCATAACGCCAGAAACTCGTCCTGCCAATGCCTGAGCAATATTGGAAGTTGGAACTTTAGCCATCTCGGCTGCGTCAACCGAAACAACAGATCCGGTAATATCTTTTCGTTTCATATTGCTGTAACCCACAGCCACCACTTCGTTTAATTCATTCGAGGAGGTTTCTAATAAAACATTAATAACCTTTTTGTTCCCAATCTTTTCTTCTTTGCTTTTCATACCAATAAAAGAGAAAACCAGTGTAGCAGTGCCCGGATTTTCAACATTTATTACATAATTACCATCGTAATTTGTAACAGTTGCTACTTTGGCTCCTTTCAATTTTACATTTACACCCGGAATTCCCTGATTTGATTCATCAATGACTTTACCTGTGATTTCAGTTTTTTGTTGTGCACTCATTGCTGTCAGCAGCATAATTGCTGTCGACAATAGTATGAATCTCAATTTGTTCAGGCGATTTTTTTTCATATATATTTTTTGTAATAATTAGTTTAGTATATTATATGTTTTAAATT
>JBAXMR010000222.1:0-2798 GCA_037134195.1 Paludibacter sp.
CGAAAATTTGACTATTTTTGGAGAAAATTTGGAGTTAATGCGCAGACTGTCGTTATGCACAAGCGAAAAAAAAAGAAGACAAGACATTGAAGCGTTAATTTGAAATCATGCAATTAACACAAATCGGACTATATTCTCACTTCGACAAATCAATCCAACCAAAATTGACTACATTTTAGAAATCCAACACAAGACTATTGATTCTCCGAAACTTCACTAATTCGCAACATAAGAATGCTAACTATAGTATGTTGTAAACTTTGCATACTATAAATAGCTTTGCACATTGATTATATCTCAATGGACAACAAAGAAATACTAATAAAATTCGGAGAAAGAGTAAGACTTTTGAGAAAAGAAAAAAAACTTTCTCAAGAAGAACTTTCGTTTGGTGCAAACCTTCACCGGACTTATATTGGTATGATAGAAAGAGCGGAAAAAAATATAACTCTAATCAACATTGAGAAAATTGCAAATGCTTTAAATGTTGACATAAAAGAGTTATTCGATGGCAAAAAGTAAAACAACCAAACTACCCAAATTAATTGAGAGTAAGATTTACAAAACTGGTCAAACAAGAGGTGCTGACGATGATGTAATTTATCAGAATAGGGTAAACCGAAACAGTACTGTTTTGATACCTTATCCAGTTTACGATATTTGTTCTCAAGCTCCTGACAATGAGGGAATATTTGAAAATGGTTTTATTGTATTAATAAGACCTGACATTTATTTCATGAATGATGTTTTAAAGAAAGAAATGGAATTGAAAGGATTACATCTTGGGAAAAATGCACTATTATTTTACGAAACAAGAGAACAGTGGAATCAATATAATCCTGAAAGTTTGGGATTGAACGCTGCAATTTCAAGGAAAGAGCCTTTATCTGGTGATTTTGTTGCAAGAGTACCTTCGACAACATCTAAGAACGATGAGAAAATTAATCTTGGGTTTAATACAAGTGGCTCAAAAGGTGCAGGAATAAGGGTTTACGAATATGCTAGTTCTGAAATATTTAAAAGGTGTAGAGTACAGTTAGAATTTTTATATTGGCAGTGTTTTGACTCAAAAGAAATTTCTTTAGCTGCTGGAATGTCTATTGAAAATATAGAATTAAGAATACAAGAAAATTTACATGTAGCTGAGACACTAGGATTAAATCATGCGAAAAGACTATTTGAACAAAGAATAATTGACAAAGACAACAATACAATTTGTCCTCTTTGTTTAGAGAAACTTTCTGCTATCGGATTTTTCAACAAATTGGAGCAAGCTGAAGGTAGAGATGTTCCAGATTTAACAGTAACTCAACTAAACTTATTCCATATAAATGAGTTAAAATATGGTGAATTTAATCACAAACCTTATAATCTAGGCTGGGGTCATCATCATTGTAATGTTGTCACAAAAGATTCAGGTATATTTGGAACGCTAAAATGGATGGCAGAAGTAATTGATAGAAATGAAGTAAATGGTTTTCAAATTAGGCAAATAAATTAGTTTGAGTTTCATTTACTTTTCTCCCATTTAATTTCATAATGTCATGCTTTTGTTTTACTGTTTGAATGAGTTCAGGTGTGTGATTTTTTAATCTAGTTACAATTGCATTAACCCACTCAATTTCAATCTCTATAGAAATACTTTTTCTATTTAAGTTTAGTGATGCTACCGCAGTACTTCCAGAGCCAGCAAAGCAATCTAGTACTATATCATTTTCAAACGTTGTACTTTTTATGCAATGCTCTAACATGTCAAGTGGCTTTTCTGCAGGATGTTTTCCTTTGTATGGTCTAACCGAATTAAAGTTCCAAACATCAGTAAATTCAACAAAAGCATTTACATCAAAAGGTCTAATAACATCCTCATAAATAGGCATCTCATTTACTTTATTGGTCTGAAGTAACACTTCGCAAATCTTCTCATACTGTTCTTTACTTGGGATGTTTCTACCTGTTTCCCAGTTTGAGACAGCACCACCATGGTTTACTTTTCCATAAGATCCAGTAAGTTCTGTTAGAGTGTGACCTGACAAACCTGATTCGATTCTTTTTTGACGCAAAAATTGACCAAACCAAGAACGTTTTAAATTTCCATCTAATGCTGGTTCTGCAAAAAGGATACGTTCAGAATGAGGATACCATTGCCTAAGGCTTTCTTTCTTCATTTTGCCTTTCCACCCATCAAACCCGGGATCATTCGGCTTTGTCCAAACGATATGAGACAATACATTAAATTCGTTTGACATTACAACTTCTAGTCTAGCAGACATAGTTGAAGAACAAAAAACAAAAATACTTCCATTGGGTCGTAATACTCTTTTCCACTCAAGAAAGAATTTATCCATCCAATCTATAAATGCTTCATCTGTATCAAAAGCTGTATCATTGGTGATATTGTCTTTTTTTGTAGAATGATATGGAGGGTCAGTTAAAATTAAAGAAACAGAATTGCTTGGTATTAGTTTGAGTATTTCTAATGAATCCCCATGACTAACAATCGACGAATTATCATCATATGCCGAAACATATTTTAAATTCTCGACAATACTATTAAATTCAACATCCCTAATATCTTGATACTTTGACTTCATTTTATCGCTAATTATAGTATGCAAAAATAGAACATCTTTTTAAACTATACAAGAGATTTATGATTTTTTTTCATTGAATTTGAGAATACATACAGAGAGAATTGGAATTGTGTGAAAATTGTGTAAATTTGTCAAATAAAACGAATCGCCATGTGCATAATACATAGGGCTTCGTGTGGTCGAGGCACGAAGACCCAACATGAAGCC
>JBAXMR010000223.1:0-2758 GCA_037134195.1 Paludibacter sp.
ACTTTTTATTCAGTTATGCAACCTTTTTTTCTCTTTTCTTATCCCGAACTCAGGTAAAGTAGTAAAAAAATCTGTATAATTAATTATATTTGCACTCGAATTATGCACTTATATAAGAAAGTTCAAAAACAGATGTTTAAAACCAAATTTCTTACTACTGGTTTGTTCATTATTTTTTCTTTGGGAATTTCCTATTCTCAATTAAGCCTGAATCCTTCAACAGTGCTATTTCAGCATATATCTCTTAAAGAAGGTTTATCACAAAGCACAGTATATGATATTAAACAGGATAAACTGGGTTACATCTGGATTGCTACAACTGATGGATTAAACCGTTATGATGGATATAAATTTGTTGTTTTTCGTCATGAAGAAAATGATGTGAACAGTCTTCCATCTAGTTCTATTACTTCGTTGTTGTCTGAGAATGATGGTGATATGTGGATCGGAACTGATGGCGGACTTGCCAAATACAACCATGAAATCAATAGCTTTAAAACTTTTACAATTAATGACAAAGTTGCCAGATTAAGAGTTTTCTCATTACAAAAATGGAACGATGAGGAGCTCTATTTAATTACAAATGCCGGCCTATTCAGTTTTAGTGAGAAAAGAGGTTTTGAAAAACGTAATTTTCCTGCAGTTAGTTTTGGTGTAACAGCACTTCTTAAGATTGACAATAAAATGTTAATAGGTGCTGATAGAGGTCTTTATTATTATAGCCCCAAAACAAATAGTTACACGATTGCTAACAACAATTTCGACGGGTTAAGAATTCAAACTATGTTACCCGAAAATATGGAAAAAAAGAGAATTTGGATTGGCACTGAAGGTGGTGGTTTATTTCTTTTTGATATACCAAATAATCAAATAACAACTTATACACACAATAAAAACAATCCTAAAAGTATATCTTCCAATTACATCCGATCGATGTGTTACGATGCTCAACAACGTTTATGGATTGGAACATTTGTTGGTCTGAATATATTTAACCCATCAACAAATAGTTTTACCCGATTTTATAATAATTATCAGGATATTGGAACTATAAGTCAGAACTCTATCAGGTCAATTTATTTAGATTCACAAGGTGGATTGTGGTTTGGCACTTATTATGGAGGATTAAATTATTATCATCCGCTAAAAACTCAATTTGAACATTTGTACTATGTTCGTGGAACGAATTCACTGAATGACAATGTTGTAAGCTCAATGCTGGCCGAGCAAAACGGTAATGTCTGGATAGGAACCAATGATAAAGGTCTGGATTTATATAATACTAAAACACAAACATTCGAACATTTTGTAAATGACGAAAATAATCCACATTCTATAACCGGAAATAATGTAAAATCTATTCTAAAACTGAACAACGGAAATCTGTTGATTGGCACTCATGGAGGCGGAATGGATTATTTCGATATCAGGTCACGGAGGTTCAGTAGAATTGAATTGAGCAAAGACCCAATGATTAATGACAATGTGTACGGGTTAGTAAAAGACAACATGGGTCAGATATGGGTGGCGACATTAAATGGCGTCATTTTATATAAACCTTTAGAAAATAAGTTTATTCCCTTTGATGTTCTGGTTCCGGAATCGAAAAATATGAATAAAAAAATTCTGAGTCTATTTATCGATTCGAAAGAACAACTGTGGATTGGAACGGACAATGGTATATGGCTTTATTCTATCGAAATTGGCAAACTAAATAAGATTGATCTATTTTCAAAAGGGAAGACTGAAAAAATAATTTATTGCTTTTACGAAAGCAGTTATGGCCTCATATGGATTGGTACCAATCAGGGATTATTTTATTATGAAAAAAATAGTTTAAAAAACTATACTGAAACTAAGGGATTTCCAGGATATACTATCTGTTCCATACAGGAGGATCGGTTTAAGCGACTATGGATTAGCACCAACAGAGGATTGATTTGTCTGTCAACCGATTCTGAGAAATGGAGAATCTATACCGAATCGGATGGAATTCAAAGCAATCAATTTAATCATTATTCATCTTGCAAAACACCTGACGACAAACTATTTTTTGGTGGTATAAATGGAATTACTGTTTTTTCGCCCGAACAATTGATTGACAATCCATATTCACCTGCTCCAATAATTGACCAATTGACGGTTTTCAACCGAATTGTAATTCCAAACGATAACACGAAGATTCTGAAACAGAGTATTGAATTGGTTAAGACCATCCAAATTCCACCCAAATACAATGTATTTGGATTAGAGTTTGTAGTCCCTAATTTTCTTTCAGGCACAAAAAACACTTATTCCTATATTTTGGAAGGCTTTGATAAAGAATGGTATACAAGTAGCAAAAACAGCGTTAGTTATTCAAATCTATCACCAGGAAAGTATATTTTCAAAGTGAAAGCTGCTAATAATAATGGTAAATGGAGTCTGACGGAGACCCAACTCGAAATTGTTGTTTTACCGTATTGGTATAATACATGGTGGGCTAAAATGTTTTTCTTTTTTTTAATAGTTGCAATAGTAATCTTTTCTGTCAGATTTTACCTTAGCCGACAGATTATTTCGAGGGAACTTGAATTTGAACGGATAAATAGCGAACGCGCGAAAGAAATTGATCAGGCTAAAATCCGCTTTTTTGTCAATGTATCCCATGAATTCCGTACTCCACTCACGCTGATTCTCTCACCGGTTCGGGATATGCTAGAGCGTGGAGTGAAAGAACATCGATGGGTGCAACAGCAACTGAATTTAATTGAACGAA
>JBAXMR010000224.1:0-2615 GCA_037134195.1 Paludibacter sp.
TTTTTCATATATATTTTTTGTAATAATTAGTTTAGTATATTATATGTTTTAAATTTAATTATTTCACTATCAGGCATCAAATAAACCTTTATTGTATGAATTTTATTTGCTGGTAAGGTTGTTTCAAAACCCATTAATGAAATACCCGGATTAGGTGATTCATAGTCTTTGGTTGGCGTAGCCGGTTTAAAATAGGGAACAAAATCAATGGTTCCTTCCACTTTGAGGTATAATTTTTTATTTCCTGCTTTCAGAACTAAAATGTTTTCAGATATCCTTTCCATTTTAGTCGCTTCGGTAGTCATATTCCACTTTAGTTTAACAGGATTCTCTGAAGTAGTAACTTTATCTTCCACCAATACATACGATTTTTCTATTAAAGCTACTGCTCTATGAACTTCTTTTACGCTATTAGAATAAAGCGAAGTAAGATTTGAACTGACTCTCATTAAATTCGGATCTTTAGAAAAAGAGTTGATATCGGCATTACCGGTTACTAATTGTTTTTCATCGTTTATTGTTAGCGTGTTATGAGCAAAATTATTTAATCTGAACAAGTCCCAACGGCTACTGTTTTGAGTGAAGTTCCATAAGTCGACTCCTTCTTTCTCTACCTGCGGATAACTTTGCATGCCTAAATCCAAACCCCAGCGGACACCATTTGCCTCAAAAAAGAATGAACCTGCATCCATGTGTGCATGACCCGATGAAGGTGTTCCTCCTTTGAATCCCAAATACGTTGCATTTTCGCTGACCCAGGAAGTCCGCATGGCAGCAACGGGGATACGACTTTGAGTAACCCACATCAAATCAGTTGGTTCAATGACCTTTGAAAGCGATGCTCCGCAACCTGCTCCCCACAAAAGTGCAACCGGAAATAAGCGTTCACGCAGGTATTTTTTGTTGATGTCTGCTTCGTAAAGTTTTTTCTGATTATAGAGTAATGCCGGATTCTTTGTTTTTCCATAAAACCAGAATACGGTTGGCTCAAACGAACATTTTTGTCCTGCATCCGAATAACAAAATGGATTCATAGCAGGAGTTATCATGTGTTGCAGAAATAAGCCCGTGCCCATAAAACCGGGTGTTTTTGTTAGTCCAAAATCGGAATGATAAATCTTATCCATTGCATCCAGCAGGATGGTATTGAAGCTGGTACCATACCCCCAATAACCTACACCTTCGGGATATCCTCCATCAGGACCGTATTCTTTCATGGCATTTGGAAGCGATTGAATAGCACGATTCAGCAATTCAACTGACAAGCTTGGATTTTCTTCATAAACCGCCAAAGCACCCATCGAAATACCTGTATTACATACCTGATTCCAGTTATTTATCTCTTTCAACCAATAATTGTGACTACTGTCCATAGATGGTTTCAATCCTTTTTCAGTAATTGATTCGCTGATAATTTTACGCGATTTGGGCGAAAGTCGATCGTAATTCCAGTCGTAGCCAATGGCCATTGCCAGAGTCATTTCAGCCACATCTAAAAAATGTTGTGGATTCCAATCCTGAAAATCAGCAATATGCAGCATCTCTGCTTCAGCGCGGTCTGAATATTTCAGGTCGCCGGTCATTCGGTACGCATAACTCAGAAAAAAAACACGTCGAAGATTATCACGACATACATCCAATAATCGTTTACCAATCAACTTTCGTTCGTTGTAAGGCAAATCCAGCATTTTGTCGGCCTCATTAATAACTAAACGATTCATTTCACGCCAGTATGGATCTTTATTTATGTTGTTCAACAAGTCTTTTTCAGCCCCTTTGAGCAGCAGCAAGCGTGGATGTTCAATCATTTTTGTCTCAACCGAAACCTGTGCATTCGTGGTTTGTGGGAGCATGAATGGACACAATGAAAAAAGCAGAATTATCAATAAGCTATCGTTCTTCATTAAAATAGTAAATTGTAAATGGATAAATAGTAAATTCTTAAAACTTCTTTACTTTTTCCGTCGGATCATCGTCCTTGTATTCTTTACAAGTTTTCTCCAGTAATTTGAGCATATATTCCTGAACAGATTTGTAATGTGGATCATTATAAACATTCTTTTTTTCAGGAACATCCCCTTTTAAATCATACAGTTCCCACTCGTTGATATCATTATAAAAATGAATTAGTTTATAGCGATTGGTACGGATTCCGTAATGCCGTTTCACGCTATGCCATCCCGGATATTCGTAGTAATGATAGTACACGGCTTCACGCCACTCTTCGGGTGTTTTTCCTTCTAAATCAAGAATTGGTTTCAATGAGCGTCCCTGAATTTCGTCCGGAATTCTCAAGCCAGCGTAATCAAGTAAGGTTGGTGCAATATCGATATTCATTGTTAATGCTTTAGTGACGCTGTTTGGTTTGATTGCTTTTGGGTAACGCACTAAAAATGGTGTTCGCTGGCTTTCTTCGTACATAAACCGTTTGTCGAACCAACCATGTTCGCCCATATAAAACCCCTGGTCGGAAGTATAAATGATAATAGTATTATCCAACTCACCAATATCCTCCAGGTATTTCATCAAACGCCCGATATTTTCATCAACTGCCAAAATCGTAGCTAAATAATCGCGCATATATTGCTGATACTTCCACGATGTGAGTTCTTTTC
>JBAXMR010000225.1:0-2554 GCA_037134195.1 Paludibacter sp.
TTACTCAATGAATTACAAGAGATTATAATGAACCACTAACTAAACGACATTGAATCTTATTACTAAACTCAGAGGCCGTTATCCGGGCTTAAATGATAAAGAATTAGTATGGTGCTGTCTTTATCTGCTTAAAGTTCCCACCCACGACATGCTTATATTGCTTGAATACAAAACAGATAATAGTCTTAAACGGATGAAAAACAGATTATCCGAAAAAGTCAGTATTGAAAATGCCAGTTTATTGGGTGACCTGTTATTCAAAATTATTTCAGAAGATTAGTTTATTTACCTGATTATAGCTCATTATAACACTTTACTTTTCCCCGAATTCCTGCCAAACAACTTCTTAAAACCACACCATTTTCAGCTGAAATTTCCGCCGAAAAAACCCTTGTACACCATTTTGTCTCAAAAATAATTGTAATCTATTGAATATCAATGCAGTTTCAAATGGCTTTGTACACCTCAAACTAAGCCAAAAATTTGGCACTTCCTGTTTCCTTGTCCTAATTTTGTCACTCAAACGAGCAAGAAATTTCATTGCTCATTATTTATTATTAATCGTTAATTATTAATTATTAATTGTTTTAGTATGGCAGAATTCAAAACCGCATTTCAAAAAACGCTCACCTACGAAGGTGGCTACAGTAATGACCCAGATGATTTGGGTAAAGAAACTTATAAAGGTATTTCTCGCGCTGTGCATAGCAAATGGCTAGGTTGGTCTTGTATTGACAAATACAAAGGCAAAACTGGTTTTCCCTCAATTCTCGACAAAGATATCGAACTCCAAAAACAGCTTGAACTTTTTTATCTTCATGAATTTTGGTTACCATTAAAAGCAGACAAAATTCAGAATCAAATCAATGCCGATTCAATTTTTGACTTCAGTGTAAATGCAGGAATAACAACATGTGTCCAGTTGGCACAATGCATAATGGGAGGTATCCGTGCAGATGGCATATTTGGAGTACAAACATTGGCCAAACTCAATGCTGTCGACTCTAAGCATTTCCAGGCAGCGTTTACCGTTGGAAAAATAGCGTATTACATTTATATCATAAAAAAACGACCCACCAACAAAAAATACCTCTATGGCTGGATCGTTCGTGCACTAGAATACAATTCATAAAAATTACTAAATTTTCAATCAACTCATCATTACATCATTGCTCCGTAGTCTCCTTTAGGGGTTGGGGGTAATAACACATTAAATCCATGGAAGTAATAACAATCGAATCCAAAGCATTTAAAGACCTAATGGAAAAGGTCAATACCATTGCCAAATTTGTAGTCAACTATCAACCTGAAGAAGTAAACGAAGAAGAAACCTGGGTGGACGGCTACGAAGTTTGTACATTCTTGAAAATAAGCGAACGTACCCTTCAGCGCCTTCGAACCAAAGGACTTATTTCTTATTCAATTATTTCCGGAAAAACCTATTATACCATTGCCGAGGTAAAACGCATGTTGAACGAACGTTTGGTAAAAAGTAATCAGGAAGCTCTTGATAATCTAATAGAAAGCCACAAAACTTATGTTGAGCAAAGAAGAAATACTCGCACGGACCGATAAAGGTTTGAATATCTTCAAACATTATCTGCCGTTTCCCTTTCGTGTCGGTCGTAATTTTCTGAATCCATTGTATGAAGACAAGAAAGCTTCCTGCAATGTCTATTTTGACAGAACAAGCGATCAGTATAAACTGAAAGACTATGGAAATGATAACTACAGCGGGGATTGCTTCCACTTTGTCGGGCAAATACTGGGAATTGACTGCCGTCATGCAGACAGCTTCCTTGAAATCCTCCAAAAAATAAATCAGGATTTATGTCTTGGTTTGAAAAACGGCACATTCAATCATTCACCAAACTCTGAGCCCCCATTTGGGGGTTGGGGGTCGTCACCATTGTCTCCAAAGTCCCCAATCTTAGAATCAAAAGAAGAACAACCAAAACCAATCAAGCTTTTTTCCATTAAAGTCAAACCCTTTTCAGAAAGTGAATTGACTTATTGGCAGCAATACGGTATTTCACTTGAAATTCTGAAAAGATATCAGGTTGTCTCACTGAAAGAATTTGGTTCTGAAAACAACGAGGGCAAACCCTACAAGCTTACACCCTCAGATAAAGAACCAATCTTTGCCTATCAGGGCAAACGATACCTTAAACTGTATCGGCCTTTTTCCACGATCCGCTTTCAGTATGCCGGCGATTTGGGCGACAAATATTGCTTTGGGTTGGAGCAGCTACCGCCTAAAGGAAATATACTTTTTATAACCGGTGGTGAAAAAGACGTACTAAGCTTGGTCTCTAAAGGTTTTTCTGCAATTTGCTTCAATAGCGAAACATCCAATATTCCACAAAGCACAATCCGAAAACTGACTTATCGCTTTAAGCACGTTGTTATGTTGTACGACTGCGACAAGACGGGTATGGAGGCATCTGCCAAACACGAGCAGCAACTTTCTTCGCTTGGTGTGAAACGGATGTCATTGCCATTAACCCACATTGCAGCAAATCCGCTTAAATTTATTGCTATACAATCATTTGCG
>JBAXMR010000226.1:0-2419 GCA_037134195.1 Paludibacter sp.
GAATTGCATCCGCCTGTTCTGTTGTAAATTTACCGTGATAGAATTCAAAATTCTTCGCGATAAGACGCAAATCCTCATCCGATGTGCTTGGTATTTTACCTGCACAGATTGTATAGAGTTTATACTGCGGCTTGTCGAGCGGTTTGAAATCAACACAAAAGGCGAGAAATGGCACGAGCAGTGTTACAGAAATTAGACTGATAATCGTTTTTTTCATTTTGAATTTGGATTTTATGCTAATAAGATTAATAAAGTAACTTTTTTACAATATAAGCGAAATTGAAACTTCTGTGTAAAATATTGATTATTCGCTACTACTCAGCACCCACTTGTTTTGTAATTATTTGATTTTCACTTCGACTAGTCGAATTAAAAATCAAATGTTGAGTCTTATGTTCACTTCATCCCCCAGTTGCGCTTCGCTTACTGGGGGTTATTTACATTTAGCCCCTTTCGGGGCAAAGACTTATTCTATTATTAATCAATTAAATGAATGTATTTTAACTAAGCAAAGAGATGCTGTGTAGTTACGATTATTCCTTGATTATTTTTTTTACAATAAAACGATTATCAACCGAAAGTTTAAGAAAATACATTCCATTCTGCAATTGACTTAAGTCTATAGAATTCCCAGTCGGATTTTGTGTTTTCATAAGCAGCTTTCCACTTAAATCACTCATTTCAATGCTTTTGATATTTTCAGTTGAATTGAGGTAAACAACAGACTTGGTTGGATTTGGATAAAAATAATCCAGAAAAGAATCATCAGAAGTCGTATTTACACCCGTATAATCGACATCATAGCCATTTTTGATAAGTGGAAACAATGCTGATTTAGTCCTTGCATTTATAGAGATTTGAATAAACTCAGCTTTCAGAGCTGGTAATGAAACAACTAAATTGACTGTTTCATTTGGATCATTTGCCAAATTGTAAATTTCAACAGCCTTTTTTCCGTCCTGTGTATTCAAAATAACTGCTTTCATATCACCTTTTCTGATTCCCTGATACGAAACCCGTTCAAAATAGAGATAGTCGTGTTGCACTTGATTTTGGGGTGTTCCCAATAGCGTTGGCAGAATTGATATTCCATCTATACCTTGCGGATTTTCAACTTTGGCAATATCAGCACAAGTAGGTAAAAAGTCCCATAAAGCGGTAATATAGTTCGACTTGCTTCCGGCAGCAATCTTTCCATTCCAATAAGCAATTAAAGGTGATTTTATTCCGCCTTCGTAGCAATCTCCTTTTCTGCCATGCAGCGAACCACCTGTTTTCAGATAACTGTCATTAGCAGGTTTAAGTGCTGTACCGTTATCACTTGCAAAAAAGATAATGGTATTGTCAAGAATATTTAACGCCTTCAATTTCGCTATGAGCTCCCCAATTTGTACATCAAGCCGGGCAGTCATAGCAGCATATTTAGGAACAGAAAAATCTTCGGACGAAGCAGTTCCTTTAGCCTGACCGGTTTTTGTTACATAATAATTCAATATATCACCATCGGGCTGATTATAAGGACCGTGTGGTAATGTGGTACAATAGTATAGAAAAAATGGTTTGTCCTTATTGGTATCAATAAATTGCAGCGCTTTATTATGAATGACCGTAGCGGAATATTCGAGAGGTGGTGATGACAAATTGCCTGCGATAACAACTGAGTCTTCATTATCCCGCAAATAGTAGGTGAAATAGTCGTGCGCATGTATTTGACCATAATACCCATAAAAATTGTCGAAACCGTGTTTCATAGGTGAACCTTCAGAATAAGGAGCACCCAATCCCCATTTTCCAAAAGCACCGGTAGTATATCCTGCTCCTTTTAGTACTTCAGCAACAGTTACTTCGGCTGCACGCAATGGCACATTTCCATCTTCGTATCCAATATCGCGGTTATCTCTAATCCAGCCATGACCACTATGTTTGCCTGTCATTAGCGCGCAACGGGAAGGTGCTGAAATATTGGAACCACAATAAGCATTTGAAAAAGTCATTCCACCTTTCGCCAAATTGTCGATATTAGGTGTTTCAATCACTTTTCCGCCATAACAGACAGGTTCAAAATATCCCATATCATCAGCCAACAGAAAAACGATATTAGGTTTTGAACTATCCACTTTTTGTTGTGCATTAGCTCCAAAAACCAATAATGAAGAAGCAGGAAGTAGAAACTTATTTATTTTCATCTGTTTAAAATAAGCCCCCTAACCCCCTCCCGTCTTCATCGGGATAAATTGCGGGGGAATAGAGAGTGGTTAGTATCATCAATAATCATCTCCTTATGTATCCAAAATAACTATTTGGGTCATGGGAATTTTATTTGCTTTTTTAAATGCAATTTTCAATGCAATTCTAATATCAATGGTTCGTTACAAAAAGTAATATAGTACTGATTACTATATATTTAAGAATCGTAATT
>JBAXMR010000227.1:0-2408 GCA_037134195.1 Paludibacter sp.
ATGGGCTTCATGTTGGGTCTTCGTGCCTCGACCACACGAAGCCCTATGTATTAGCGGTTAGGTGTTTCAGTTCAATTCCATCCATTCTCTAATATAGTTGATGAAAGTTTGTCTAAACTCGATTCGTAGTATTCATACATATTTTCAAGAACATATTCAAGAATGTCTTTTTTCCATTCATAATGTTCTTCTCTAATATAATCACCATACTCATTTTCTAAAAGCTTTACAACCTTTCTATGACCAAGAAAACTATCAACTCTGTGGAATGATAATTCATGAAAATCAGCTTGTTTTTCAAGATATCCAATACAAACGTTTTTATCACGTTCAAAGAATGATTCTTTGAATTTTAAGGAATTCGATTCATTTGTAATTAAGTCAAAATAATATCTCCTAATTCGTTCGTTTTTGTTATTATAAATTTCTAACGAATCCAAAAATAGTGTTGTCGGATTGTATTTAAATACAAATACCTGTTTTAATTCAAAGACAATTTCTTTAACTTCAAGTTCTTTTGTGAAAATTGAATATGAATAAAGTTCTTTTTTTGTAACGTTTTCTTCACCAAAAATTACTGGTATTTTGAAAGTTGTTTTTCTGCGTATGTTCGAATTGTAAAAAAGCATATTGTGTTATTTAATTGTTTGAAATTCTTCAATTAAAACTGTGTTAAATTGCAAGCAATGGATTACTTGCAATTGCAATTATAATCTATAATGTACTTATGAAAACGTTCTCCGTATGTTTTAGTTAAATCATTCAGACCGACGTAGAAATTATTCCAGTTAGATCTTGGAATACCACAAAAAATATATCTTTTGGTTGAATATTGATTTTGTTGAATTTTCGCAATTACAACTACCGTATTATCAATAGAATATGCTTCTACCTCTCTTAGCCATTCAGAGTTTAATAATTGAAGTGCGCTAACAGATTCAATATAATGTCCTTCTTTTTTTACGTAGTTGATTAACTCATCACAACTTACATCTTGTGCAACCATAGAAATGGACATAAAGCAACAAATAAGAACTATTAAATATCGTTTTTTCATAACTTATATGGATTAATTAAAAAGTCTTTTTCACTTTTTCTATTATATTGATACGTCTACAGTCGTTGATTTTCCTGCAGTAATTTTAAATGAACCAGTTTTATAAACAGCTGATGGAGTTGATTGCCCCATACCAGACCCACAGGTGCTTGAATTATATGTTTTTTTAATTTTATAATAGTAAGTCCCTGCTGTTAGAGTTTTACTGAAAGTTGTTGGTGAAATTACCGAACTTACTTGGTCAAAATATGATTCATTACTTGCATCTGATGACGTATATGCAAATCCAAAAATTACGGTATAGGCATAATTGCATGTAGAATATTTCATATTCCAAGAGTAAGAGATATTAACAGTTCCTTTGGTGCTGGTATTTGTAGTATTTGTATTAGAAGTGCTACTACTTGAACATAAGCTTTGACAATCAGAAAGCGTTACATATTGTGGATTTTCAAAATCAGCAATACATTTGCCATTTTGACAACTATAACCACCTTTGGAGGTGTTACAACTTGAAAAAGCAAGTAGTACAGGGAATAAAAATATACCAATGATATTATTCTTGATATAAATAGAATTTGCATTCATAATTCTTTTTAAAAGCATAGTATATGTTTAATTTGTTGAATTATACATGAGTAAATAGTTGTTGATATTTTACATTTTGTATGCAATTGCTCGAATTGTTGCTTGATAAGTCATATATCTTAGGTCAACTACATTATTCGTAAATGACACAATTAATATAGCATCTGCACCGATTTTAATTGCCTCTTCTTTTATTTTTTTATAAGCACTAATTTCTGCTTGCCCGGCTGAATTAAAAGTTATTCTTGGAGTTTTAGCTGAAATTTCACCAATGTATTTATAGCCCTTGATGTCGCTTTCTAAATGAGTAACAAAAATTTCGCCTTCCTTTTTTTGTCTTTTTTGATTTATCTCTTCAATTCTACCACTATAATAGATGATTTTTTCAATTTTTGATTTTAGAATCTCATTTATTATATCTTCGTTTGGATATTTGAATTGTACCTTATCTTCTGTAACTACAGAGATAGTTACTTTTAAAGTATCACCTGACAAATTAACTATTTTGTCAATTTTTTGCGAGTACAAAAAGCATTTTGAGAAAACTAAAATGGTAAGAATAATGGTCTTTTTCATGAGTTTTAATATTAAATTGTTTTTATAAAATTTTAAATGATTCCTAGTTTATCTTCTTTGGCATTGAGTCCATCTTTGTCTGAGTGCGCTTTTAATAGGTATAACTTCACTTACGTCTTTTTTTTTACACTTACCGCTAACACCATAGTGTTTTATTCATCGTTTTCGTGCACCAAAATTAATTAAA
>JBAXMR010000228.1:0-2325 GCA_037134195.1 Paludibacter sp.
TTACCTGATAAATCCATTGGTCTGTAAGTGCCGTAGAACTATTAAAAATGGCATACCCCCACACATTTTGCTCTGTTTGTTGCACAATATGTGCTACATTATCCTGACGGATAATTTTTATGGGCGAAGTGGCGGTCGTCTTGTATTTTAATTCCTGAGCATCATTACTCTTCAGCAACATATAATAAGTGTAGTTCTGGCTTTTAGGTGCAGTCCCATGATTGATAACTGCCGAATACAAAGTGCCGTTTACATTCAAATCAACTGTTCCTGTTTTCACGATAAATCGGTTTCCAAGGTTATCGGAAATTACCGGCGTTAACAGTCCTGTTTGATTGGCTGTAACCGCAGTTCCATTTACTTTAATACTTTCGCCCGTTAATACTTCATGTTGTAAAAGGGTGGTATAAACCGGAGCAGAGGCAGAATTACAAGTCACATTACTTCCAAGACAAATCAATGCATTACCGAAGCAAAATACCGATTTATAGGCATAAAAGGATGTATCGAACGTATTGTCGTGAAGTTTGAGTGAAAACATGGATGTAGAATCATTCAGCGTAGTTCCACCCAAAAATGGATCAGTTGAAAAATTGCGATAGGGTGTTGAACTAGTGTAAATCATATTGGCAGCACTCAGATACTTAGCCGTTGTACCGGGTATTTTCGCCCAATCGAAAGATGTATTGCTGTAAGCATTATTTTTTCGACCATCGGGAAGTGAAGTATATTCTATCTGACCATAACTATTATATCTGCCATAAACATTGTTTGTCCCATCCGATTCATAGTCCCAGATATATTTGCTATATCCTTTGATGCTGGTATGTCTGAGTGTATCACGACTGATTAAAAAACCTCCATAAGGATAATAGATTTGGGTTTTCAGTGATTTCTCTGCTTTTACACCCAATGCATGAGCTTTCAGGCACAATTCCATTTCACCCAAGGTTGATTTAAAGGTAATATCGGCAACAGTACGACCAATCTGTGCAAGTACCGGATTAACTGTAGGTTGATACAAGCGTTCGAAAGCAGCTAATAACTCAGTGTCAGGAGTCTGTTTTGCCAAAGCCAAATAAGCATAACAGGGATATAGTTCATCTAAAATAGTTACTGCATCAGGAAAACGTCCACAGGCAGCAGTTGGAACATCGTAAATTGATGCAATTTTCCGATAAGCCAATAAATTATTTTTCAATTGTGCAAATACACTATCGGACAATGCATAAGGTGTGTTATAGAATAAATAATAAGTCAGACATGCCACATAAAGTGCATGAGGATAATAAGAACCCAGATAAATTCCATTGTGATGATAGCCTGTAAAATCAGATTTAAAACAATCGGAATAACCTTTAGCTACGGCAAAAGTATTGTTAAAATAATTTCTCAAATTATACAAAGCCGCTATTTTGGTTTGTGGATCGGTTTGCATCAAAGCATAAGCCAAACGGGCTTGTATAACTGTTCGGATTACATCGGTATTATCACCTGTATTGGTATACGGTCCAAACACATAGCCAAACGTACTCATCCACTTCAGCGTATTCATTTCGCGTTGAAGCCGGGCAGTTGTTCCTAAATCGTTGCGCATTAGAAACAAGGAATGAACGTATCCACCGAAGCGGATTTTCTCGAATCGAAGTGAACCCATGGCGCTTCCATCGGCCCAACCCTGGTCGTTCCACCAATCAAAAACATTCTGGATGGATGTTTTACTCAAAGCAGTTCCGTTCATTCGATAGTCAAAAGCAAGTGGTATCAAGGAGTTTTGACCAAAATCACGAAAAAAGTTTACAGCAATGCCATCATACGAACTATTGGTGTATGCCTCATTAAAAAGCCCTGTTCCTAAAATAGTTCCATCGGTCTGTGGTTGAAGGTTTAATGCAGAGTACGATGTTTTTGCTCTGCTTATCCAGCCGGTTATAGCACTTTTCCGTGCTTTAAACTGAGTGTTATTGGCAAATGCATTTGTACCTAAATACCAATTATCGAGCCGCTTCGTAATCGTGTCTGCACCTGCCGACTCTGCTGTGGTGGGCGTTGTGGATATAGGAGTAATATTCATATTCCGCAACGCCACATAATCATCCATACCATCCGGTGGATTGATTCCCTGCGCCACTTTTACCTGCGAATCGGACATACGAGTCCAGTCGCTGGTGCTAGGAAACTGTAAAAAATCAAAATAGAATGTACCACTTCCGGTGGTGGGGGCGGCAATGGTCATGGTGGTACAAGCCGTCCTGTCATGTCCCATGTCCGATGTAAATTCAGCCCACATACAACGCCAGCCCACGAAATTCAGGTTAAAATCAA
>JBAXMR010000229.1:0-2194 GCA_037134195.1 Paludibacter sp.
GTGTTAGTTGGTTGTGCAAATATACAAAATTTGCACAACATTTGCACAACATAATGCAATTATCTTCAATAAAATGCACGAAAAAAGCTGCAATAAAAACAGCTAAATATATGTATTTCAGTTACAATTAGTTACAAACGGCTTATTTGTAAGGGTTTTATGTTTGTACCCGTATTGCAGTAGTCAAACACGGCTCTGGGTACCATAAAACCTCGATAACAAGCTGAAAAACAGCGACTTATCGAGGTTTTTTAATTCACTACTGAAACACTACTGAAACATTTTTCGAGTAATTAAATTTATTGTTTCAGTAATTGCTTTTTCATTATCAAAAGTCATCCACAATTAAGAACAATCCTTTTCTTTCGTTCTTAGCCTTCCTGTTTAGAATCTGATAGTTTGTCAGTTCCCGGCAATAATATCGGCTGTAGGGATTCGCATAACCTTCAGCAATCATTAATTCATTGAGACATCTACCATCAGAAAAATAAACGTAAGTAAACTTTGTACAGGAGAGATCTTTTTATTTCCACTTTCCAAATAATGCTAAGTGGGTTTTTAAAATATTCGTTTCAATTACATTCAAATACTTCATTTTACATTAGTTTAACTCACTGAAACATAGTTTATTGTTTTGTATTTTTACATAAAATAATTCAATGGTGGATTATTTAATCTAAACTTATACAATAATGGCAAGGCAGCTTGGACATGTAAAGTACAAAGGAACGATTGGGGACATTCGTCACTTTAAAATTAAAGGAATGCAGGGCAATTTTGCCGGCATGAATGGTGGTGCAACAGGCGAACAAATTAAAAATGGAGCCTCGTTTGTCAGAACTCGTGAAAACATGAACGAATTTGCAGGCTGTGCAACAGTAGGCAAATCAATTCGTGCAGGACAATCTCAATTAATGAAACAAATGAGCGACCCTCAGTTTACTGGTCGTTTAACTGGTATCGTTAAGAAAATTAATTTGGAAGATCAATCGGAGGCTCGTGGTGTTCGTGCGATTTTGATTACTGCTGTACCGCAACATTTAATCGGGTTGAATTTCAACCGGAATAATACTGTTGAAGGTTCTTTCACCGGAAAGTTTGAAACTGTTGCCAATGCAGCAAGAAACAGCGTTACGCTTACAGTTGAACCGTTCAAAACTATTGAACAACTCAAAGTTCCTGCCGGTGCAACTCATTTCCGTTTCGTGAATTCAATTTCTGTGATTTCGGATTATGCATATAATTCGCTCACAAAGGTTTACGAACCTATTGAACCAGCATTAAACGAACTTTCAAAAGTAACGTATTCTGATTACATTGAAATTGCACCAGGTGAAAACCCTGAAGTTTCAGTAGTAAGCGCATTGGCGGGAACTCCGACTATGACTGAAAACGTAAGTTTGTTGAGTTGTGTTGGTATTGAGTTTTCTCAAAAAGCAGGTGAAAATTATTATGTATTTTCAGTTGGAAACAGCATGAAGATCAAAAACGTATTTTGAAAATTTCTCACCAAAAACTTAGGAAGCTCCACTGCAAAGTGGGGCTTTTTTTGTGCTCGATAAACATTATAGATATTTTCTATTGAGTAGGCTTATGGTAGGCTTATGGTGGACTTATGGTAGGCTTATCTATGACTTGAACCGGTGATTATTTGCAGCCAACACTCGGAAAACGGGAAAAAACTTTTGGGGCCGTCCCACCGAGCCCGAAAAAGTTTTTCTCGTTTTTCCGCCAAAGGTAACTAAAGCAATTCTGAATATCCGCACTACTTTTGAGATTTGCAGCTAACACACGGGAAGACGGGAAATAACTTTTATACGATTGAAAAGTTATCAACAAAAAGTTATTCTCGGCTAAATCGCCAAAGGTAATTTCTATATTTTTGTTGAAAAGTTTTTAGCTATTAACCCTAAAAAAAACATAATGGAAAATCCTTTTGAAATTATCATTGAACAGCTAAACAGTATTGAAAGAAAGCTGAATGAATTATCATTCAAATTTCAAACTACAAAAGATAATAAGCAAGAAAATGATATTATGAGTTTAAATAAACTTGCTGATTACTTAGACCAATCAAAATCAACCATCTACAATTGACATCAACCAGGAAAATACCTCATTTTAAAAGGGGTAGTAAATTAGAGTTTATTTGAATTAATATCTTATATGGTTGAATTTCAACAATATTTATTTC
>JBAXMR010000230.1:0-2181 GCA_037134195.1 Paludibacter sp.
AACAACTCGATTTTTACCCTTTTGTACGGTACGCCGACCCAAACGACACGATTTTAGGGTTAATCGCACAGTACGACAACCCAAACGAAGTGATTTTTACCCTTTTGTACGGTTCGACAACCCAAACAACACGATTTTTACCCTTTCGTACGGTACGCCGACCCCAACAACGTATTTTTTGGCTAAACAAACTGAATTTTTCTTTTATATTCCAGTATTTAGAAATAAAATGCTGTACAACATCTAATAAAGTCAACATTTTGGGGGATGTTGGCGATGTGAAACATCCTCCTTCGTCAACATTTTGGGATGTTCACGCAGTAAAACATCCCTCGCAACAAGCTGAGAGGGATGTGGTAGCAGTAGCACATCCTATGCGACAAGCTGAGAGGGATGTCGGGAGTTCAGACTACGACAAGAAAAGAAGACAGAACCGGAAAGAACGTTCAGCAAAGCTAATTCTGTCATCCAAAAAGATTTTCTCCGATACATTTATCTCCAATTAAAATGATGTTAGTATCTTTGCATTATTAAAACTGTATTAAAACCATTCCATGACGCAATTAGAAATTCTTTTCAGTGAATACACTCACGAAGACCTGCTCAGCACACATGAACTTACTGCCTCCGGTTCGCCACGTCGTTACTTTAGGCTGCATGGCGAAAAGTCAACGCTGATAGGTGTTGAAGGTACTTCGATTGATGAAAACAAGGCATTTATTGCCATGTCGAAGCATTTTTTTGCATTAGGTTTGCCTGTACCACAAGTTTTAGCAGCTACTTCTGACAGTAAATTTTATTTACAAAATGATTTGGGCGACTTATTGCTTTTCGATTTTATGGCTGAAGGGCGTAAATCTGGTATGTTTTCGGAAGCCGAAAAGGAAATGTTACGCAAAACCATGCGCAAACTTCCACTTGTTCAGGTGCTTGGGGCAAAGGGGTTTGATTTTTCAGTATGTTATCCTCAACCTGAATTCAACGAACGTTCGGTGTTTTGGGATTTGAACTATTTTAAATATAATTTTCTGAAAACTACCGGAGTTGACTTTCAGGAAAACCTGCTTGAAAATGATTTTGAACGTTTCTCAGAAGTTTTATTACGTTCGAAAACCGATACGTTTATGTACCGGGATTTTCAAAGTCGCAACGTGATGATATTTAACGGCGAACCTTATTTTATTGATTTTCAAGGTGGTCGTCGAGGTCCGCTGGCTTACGATGTGGCTTCGTTTTTGTGGCAGGCCAAAGCTAATTTCAGTGAAGAATTGCGTGAAGAATTGTTGAAGGTTTATTTAGACTGTCTGAAAGAGCTGATTCCGGTGGATGAAGTTGATTTTAGCCAACAGTTGAACCATTTTGTACTTTTTCGAACCTTACAGGTGCTTGGAGCTTATGGATTCAGGGGATATTTCGAGAAAAAAGCTCACTTTTTGCAAAGTATTCCTTTTGCCATCGAAAACCTGAAACAGTTATTGAAGAATGATTATTCTGAATATCCCTATCTGGTTGAAATACTGAAACATATAACTGAGTTGGAGCAGTTCAACAAAAAACCTGACGAAAGGAAAACGTTATTGGTAAAAGTATTTAGTTTCTCTTATCGAATTGGAATTCCGGAAGACACATCCAGCAATGGTGGAGGTTTTGTTTTCGATTGCCGAGCCATTCATAACCCCGGGAAATACACTGAATACATGAATCTTACCGGGTTAGACGAGCCTGTAAAACAGTTTTTAGAAAAAGATGGTGAAATAACCGTTTTTCTTGAACACGCTTTTGAGTTAGTGGATAATTCCGTGGAACGCTACTTGGAACGTGGATTTGCTAATCTTATGGTAAGTTTTGGTTGCACCGGCGGTCAACATCGTTCGGTATATTCGGCTCAAAAAATGTCTGAACATATTTCGCAGAAATTTGGCGTGGAAGTGGAACTTGTGCATAGGGAGAGGATGATTACAAAGTTATTTGCACCTGCTGGTCGCGATATGACTACGTGATATTTACCTTCGGTGATATGACTCACTTCGTTCGTGATATGACATTCGGTGATATGATTCACTTTGTTCATTGATATGACATTCTGTGATATGATTCACTTCGTTCATTGATATGACATTCTGTGTTATGATTCACTTCGTTCATTGATATGACATTCTGTGTTATGATTCACTTCGTTCA
>JBAXMR010000231.1:0-2180 GCA_037134195.1 Paludibacter sp.
GGTACAAGTCCCAGTATTTTTTTGGTGACACAAAAGGCAGGTGCGGGCGCTGAAAACCAACCGCCATAAAAAACGGCTTCTGACCATTTTTTAATGCAATTATTTCGTCTTTTGCTTTAAGAGCCACTGCACCGTCACGGTAAGAATCGTCGGGTACATCGGCACATTCAGTGGCTACTTTGGCATTTACTTTGGCATACTGACCGGCTTCATTGTTATTCATTCCTTTTGTCAATCCTTCCTGAATGAATTTTTCAATATTTGCTTTGGTTATCGGGTCGTGGTAATAATATAGCGTGGGTTGACCGGTTTTTTTCGAAAATTTATCTACCGGTGAAAGGTAAGGAATACTCCACGAAACAGGGTCGGAATCAATCACGCTTTTTTCATGAAAAATTTTACCAATTCCGGAAGTTTCATACCCATTTATTTTGAAATATTGCGGAAGCGTTATGATATCAGGATGCACATCCCTGATTTGCGTATCGCAGTCCCATATTTGCGTATAATCCGGACGCATACCGGTGAGCAAACTGGAGCGTGAACCACCCGAAACTGCCTGCTGGCAATAGTTACTCATAAAAACTGTTCCCCTATTTGCCAAACGATCGATATTTGGTGTTTTCACCAATTTATCGCCGTAGCAACCCAGAATTGGCTTTAAATCATCAAGAGCAATAAAAAGCACATTGGGTTTTTGCTGTTTCTGAGCAAAAAGCATAGAAAAAACCGGAATAGCAGTAAGCCCTGCCATTAGCAGATTTAGTTTTGTAAATTGCATTAGAATCTTCGGTTTTTGGTTGCAGAAGTCTATTTTCGATACTCCACAAATGCTTCAATGGCTTCGTACGAAGCAAGACCTAAATTATTGTACAACAATGCTGTGGCTTGATTTCGGTCTTCTGCCCGCTGCCAGAATAGTCGTTCGTCATCGCCCAGAAACGGCGCACTTTCCATTTGAGAATGATGCTTGAGTATGGAGTTTCTTTTCCTTCGAAGCTCTTCCGGACTAATCGGTACGGCCATTTCAATGTGATCAATTTCCCATTCAGCCCAGGCACCACGATACATCCAAACACGGCATTCTTTCATCCATTCTTTCGATTTTAATTCGTAAATGGAAGCCAGCGCAGCATCCAAACATACTTTGTGCGTTCCATGTGGATCGGCCAAATCGCCTGCAACAAAAATCTGATGCGGTTGAATCGTTTCGAGCAGAGGAATTATTTTGAGAATATCCATTTCGGATAGTTTTCCTTTTTGTACTCTTCCGGTTTCGTAAAATGGTAAGTCGAGAAAATGAACATTTTCAGCTTTTACGCCGATAAAACGACAAGCAGAACGTGCTTCTTCCCTTCTGATTTGTGATTTCAGGTAAAGAACATCTGCTGTATCAGCGTCTCCGATTCGTTTTTCTTCTTTTAAGAAATGCAGAATGTCAGCATTTTTTGCTTTAATTTCCTGATTTTCCGACTCGAAATGCTGTAAAACATTTTGCATTAACGACACATAACGGATTACCTCTTCATCTGCAACAGCAATATTTCCTGAAGTCTGATAAACCACATGGACATCGTGACGCTGGTCAACAAGTCGTTGCAGTGTTCCACCCATCGAAATTACATCATCATCGGGATGCGGACTGAAAATGAGCACCCGTTTTGGATAGGGATTTGCACGTTCGGGACGGTTTGAATCGTCAGCATTCGGTTTTCCACCGGGCCATCCGGTAATGGTGTGCTGTAAATCATTGAATATTTTTATATTCACATTATATGCCGAACCGTATTGAGCCAACAATTCATCCAATCCATGCTGATTATAGTCTTTATTTGTAAGTTTCAGAATAGGTTTTCTGGTTTCATTGCAAAGCCAAACAATAGCTCGACGAATCAGTTTATCGTTCCACACACACGGTCCAACCAACCATGGGTGACTGATTCGGGTAAGATATTGAGCTGCACTTAAATCGATGGCAGCCATCGCATTTTTATGTAATTGCAGAAAAGATGCAGGAACAGCATCATCCGTTTTTCCTTCAATAATTTCTTTCAGAATGGCTGATTTATGTTCGCCCCAGGCAAGTAAAATTACTTGTTTGGCATTCAGTAAGGTGGAAAGTCCAATGGTAATAGCACTCGATGGCACTTCGGAAATTGAACTGTAATAACGTTGCAGGT
>JBAXMR010000232.1:0-2095 GCA_037134195.1 Paludibacter sp.
AATTCAATGCAGGTATGTATCTTTATGCTTTGATAGCCGATGGCAAAGTCATCGACACAAAACGAATGATATTAACTAACTAAATTCAGCCTTATGAAAACAAGATTAATCGTACTTTCAATTTGTTTTAGCCAATGCTTTTTGTATGCTCAAGAATTTTCTACGAAATTATATCTAACTGATAAAAATGGGAAAAAAGATACACTTGAAGTCGGATATGATGCAAATGCAACTAATGGAATGGATGCAGCTTTTGGAGAAATCAGTTATTCTTCTCCTATTGATTCAACAAAATTTCAGGCTTTTATAATTGGACAATGCTGGCAATGTAATGATTTTTTGCAAAACCCCTATTACTTAAAAAAACAAATTATGAAACCATCAGCCCATTACGTTTCAGAAGGAGCAATTCCAATTATTTTTCCGTATGAATCATTACCTGTAACTATTAGTTGGGACAAATCTTTATTTATGAATACTAACAGGGATTGTAGTGTTATTACCGATTGGCTACCTGGTCGTTGGTATGATATATCAAGTGATTGGCCAGTAACATTTGCAAATATGAAAGATAATTCAACAATTCAATTTTCAGAGGTCAATTCCTTAGCTGTATTAGAAACTATGAAAGCAGGAGGATATACCAATATAAAAAAAGGGCAGAATTATCCTTTTAAAACTGTATATATGGCATTTAGCAATAGACTTATAAATGCAATTTACGAGATTGAATCAGATAATCAAATTCAAATCTATCCAGTTATAGTAAAGAACCAGTTGAAAATAAAGAATACGAGTTCTCTATTTATTAGAACAATAAAAATCCAATCATTGGATGGTAAAATCATTAAAACACTTAATGGATATGACAAAGACATTGATTGCAGTATTCTGATAAAAGGGATATATTTTCTTGTATTTGAATGTAACAGTAATTCGGTTTATCGAAAATTTATTAAAGAATAAAATAAAAAAATATGAAAAAAATATATTTAACGGTATTTTACTTGCTTTCGTTATATTTAAATGCTCAGCAAATACCAACAAACTTATTGTCTGATTTTGTTGATTATGGCACATGTTCAAATAGCACCAATTCATCATCACAACAAGTTATCTATTCAGGTAATTGTTTGCAAGTTGCTGATTATGGGAAGTTGCTTGGAACAAAATTCAAACCTTCTACAAGCCAATCAATAATATTTATTAGATTAAATCTGATATTCCTACAAAGAGCAGATGGAACAGGTAATTTTCAAGAAAATAATTCTGAACAAATGTCTTTAATTGATGATGCAATAATAGACATGAATAGAATTTATGCAAATTTAGCAAATCCAAATGATATGGCATGTTATTCAGGAACAGATTTTATATCTGATACAAGAATACAATTTATTGCAAATAAAATTTTCGTTAAAGATAATTATGGTTGGAATAATTGTCATGATCATAACGGTACTAAATGCCCTAGTTCACCATGGTATTTAGATTATTTAGATAATCAGATTGTTTTAAATTCAAATATCCTAAGAGGAATAAATGTTTATTTTACTGAAGACTCGATAAAATATAAACATTATGTTGAAATTAAAGATTCAGCATTTAAAGGTGCAGGTTATGCTTGTTCTCAGTTTCCGTCAACAATCAATTATTCAGGCAGTTCAAAAATACATATGCCCGATAAATATACAAAATATCTTCACATGATAAATGATGTGCCTATTGAGTTTAATCAACCATGGATACCTAATATTCGTTATTGGGAATTAAATGGGATTGCAGTCCAACTAGCACATGAAATAGGCCATTCACTATCCTTATTTCATCCAGATGACCCTGCTGTTTATTTACTTTTTTATCCTTCCACATACTGTTATAGTAGTTTAATGAATATGGCATGGGGTCCACCTCATAATTATCTACCACCAACTGAAATCGGACGGATGCACGCTGCATTATCTTATTCAAATCTCAGAACATTTGTCCCAACTGATGCTTATACCGGGGTAAAAGATATAAGTACAACTGAAACTTGGAATAATACATAGGGCTTCGTGTGGTCGAGGCACGAAGACCCAACATGAAGCCCATG
>JBAXMR010000233.1:0-2070 GCA_037134195.1 Paludibacter sp.
TACTATTAGCGGCAGTTGTGATTTTTGTAGAACCACCTGCACCTCCACCACCCCAACATTCGATGGTTACCTTCGTTACACCAGAAGGGCAAGTCCATGTACCAGAAGTTGAAGTGTTAACTGTTGATTGCGCTTGCAAACTGCCTGTCATTATAGCTGCAAGCACCATAACTAAAGTAATTACTTTTTTCATAATCTTAAATTGTTTTAATTGTTTGTATTTTTTGAAAGTTCTTTATGATGCAAAGAAATAGGATTAATCACAAATATACCTATTAAAAAAGTCTCATTTATAATGCGATTTTGTTTCATTCTATAAAAAAAACAAGAAAAACGCAGGGTGAATGTATTGTTCTATGCCGTTATAATAGCCCATAGTATCATTTGTTAGCGGATAAGCAAAGATTTCTCTGTAAATCAATTGTTGGGTATAGCATAAAAAAAAGTGAGCAACTAATTTTACTTATTTGCTCACTTCCTCTTAAAATTTTGAACTAATTTTTACTCCGCTTTCTTTTCCGCCTTTTTTTCTTCGGCTCTGAGAGCTTGTAATTTTTGGAATTTTTCATCCCCGATGGCAGCCTTCAATTCAGCACTTTGCTTTTTCTGAAGCTCTTTCATCTTTGGTTTGAAGTCAGCACTTTCTTTGTCGGTGTCTTTCATGAACTGTTTCTTTTCAGCATCTTGTTTTTCCAACAAGGTTTTAACGGTTGCTTTTTCGGCATCAGTTAACCCTAAATCGGTTGCCATTTTCTCTGCACGAACTTCAATACTTGGACCTTTGGCTTTTTTTTCTTTGTTTTCTTGTGCTTTTATCGTTGAAGCGAACATCAACAACGCAGCGAACATAAAAATTGCATACTTTTTCATACTGATTTTTTTAATTGTTTAATACTAATTGATTAGAGAATGATAGTTTGATATTATTTATTGTAAAATTTTCATTTAAGTAATGGACAGAACATAATGTCGTATTTTATAAAATAAATAGAACGCGGATTTCCGCTGATATTGCTGATAATCACGGATAATAATAAAACTGATTTAAAACTGATTTTAGTCATGCAAGCATGACTGATAAGATTGTAAATATCTGATAATCATGCCGATTTATCGGGATGATTATCCGTTTTAAAATCCTCTATATCAGCGGAAATCCGCGTTCTATTCTTTTTGTAGTTTAAAGTGAATTATCCGACATTATAATATATTGCCAATTACTTAATTAGTCAATTCATAGAATGACATAATTGGATTCTAAGACGAAAAATAGTCTTGCTACCTGCTAATTATTCTGCAGATTTCTTTCCTGATTTTTTCCCTGATTTCTTATCTGCCGGTTCCAATGCTTTCAGTTTTTGAAATTTCTCGTCGCCAATGGCTGCTTTCATTTCATCATCTTGTTTTTTCCTCAACTCTTTCATTTTGGGTTTGAACTCCGCGCTTTTTTTGTCGTTGTCCTTGAATAACTGTTTCTTTTCAGCATCCTGTTTTTCCAACAAAGTCTTAACGGTTGCCTTTTCGGTATCGTTTAATCCTAAATCTGTTGTCATTTTTTCAACACGAACTTCAACGCTTGGTCCTTTTCCTTTTTTGTCTTTTTTTGCACTCATCGTTGTAGAGAACATAAATAAGGCAGCGAACATAAAAATTACATACTTTTTCATACTTGTTTTTTTAATTGTTTAATAATTAATTTAAAATGTTTGATTGGATTTTAGTGGATTGGTTTAAAATGAAATTTGAAAATTAATGTTTTTTAAAGAAATTATTTAAGAATAGGAATTGTTACTATTCAGTACCACTCAATTTTTTAATTATTTGATTTTCAATTCGACTAGTCGAATTGAAAATCAAATGTACAGTCATTTGTTTCCATTATCCCCCAGTTGCGCTTCGCTTACTGGGGGTTATTCACATTTAGCCACTCCGTGGCAAAGAACTCATTCTCCTATATTCCAAATACTTGTAAGTTTATTTGTAAAAATATAACGGTGATAAATAGTAGACATTATATAAGTTCAAATGTTTGTAAGAATAGAACGCGGATCGAAGATGCCGACTTGACGG
>JBAXMR010000234.1:0-2055 GCA_037134195.1 Paludibacter sp.
GCATCAATGGAAGGAACTTTTTAATCGCTTTCTCAGAATATGCACCATATTCTTTTTTGAATGGAGGAAATTTCTTAAATACATCAACAAAATCATCACCTAAATGATTCTTTACAGCAAATGACTTTAATGCTTTCTCAATCTCCAGTTTATCTTCGACCGAATAAAGTAGATGCCACAATTGAATCTCTGTTTCTTTATCTAAAAAGTTTTCAGGGACATTACTTACTTTGCTTAGACGATTCAGAAATTGAGCCCTTGTTTCATTGCATGGATATTCTTTATCTTCAACATAATTCCACCTATGTGAGAGTTTATCTTCACCTTTTTTCTTTTTGATTTTGAAATAAGATGATAGCAAGGTGTCTTGTTTAATTTCTTTCGTTTTATTCAACCAATCAAATAATTCAACATAATCATCCTCGGTTTGTAAAAACTCATTTGTAACGTCTACATCTGTATTTAACTTGCCATTTATATCTTTCTCTCGCTCAATTATCTTTAGGTCTTGAATAAACTTCCAGAGTCTAAGTTCCTGATAAAGTGGATGTGATTTGGCAATACACTTGATTGAATCTATTTGTTTCTCTCCGGTTTCTTTATTGATAAAAGTTCGGGTTTCATATTTACAGTTGCTTATCAGCGATTTTTTGCTTTTAAGTGGACGTTGATAAAAGATTATATCATTCAAAAACAAATATGTGAAATCTCGATTTGCATTACTATTTCTGTGTGCTTCGTTATTGCCATATAACTCATTAAGGCAAGTGTGATATAACTCAACATCATTTAATTCTGAATGAAATTCTTTTTGTTTCTCAAGTATTGCTTTTAGTTCCTGCTTGTAGAATTTACGTTCAATGGTTCGTACAAGTTTACCATTGATTTTCTGCGTTGGATTCTGGAGTAGTGTGTTATAGATATAAGTACCAACAGTTGAAGCACTGTTTTGAATTGTAATTTCTGTTCTTGCCTTTATCTTTTTATAAATCTTATCTTGATCCTTTTTGCTCATCAGATTAATTTCATCAAAGGAAGGCAATGGGGTAATTCGGCGTTTTGCTTTTCCTGTTGAATCAGATTTCTTATCTTTAACTATCTTGATCTTACCATCTTCGTCATATTCTTCAGTAATTAGAAATTCTCTATCTGTATTTAGCCAGCTTGGTTCTGATGTAAACGTTGCAGAATATTCCCATGCATTCTCAAAAGTAAACTTATACCAAGTTTTCTTGTCATTTTTTTTATCTCTCTCACCTTTTTCTACAGCTACAATTTTCAATAGGGCACAATATTCCTTTGTATCAGTTTTCTCGTCATCTTCCCCTCTGAGTTGATAATAACCTCTCTTTTGATTGAAATTAAGTAACAGCCATGCTAATTCCTCTTTTTCTATCTTGTGTTGTAAAGCCTTTTTTCTTAAATAGTAAATAGTCCAATCGTATGGGACTAGTTTGTTTTCATCAAATAATTGAGGTTGAGTAATCTTAAACTCCTCAACCATTTCATTGAATGACGTTTTAAAAACAAAATCAAAGTTTCCAGTTTCGTTCTCTTTCCAAACCAATTTAGGTTCTGTATCTGATAAAAATTTACCAAGCTTATTATCAAAATCAATATATTTATCGTAGTGTTTTGGAAGAAAATTCATAATATGTAAAACTCTATGAAGCCTTTCGCGACGCAATAAATGTCTTTCACGAAGTCGACGCACTCCTCTATATCCAGTTCTTTCGGCTGTTTGAGAAATAGAATTACCGCTATCAAATTTTCCAAGAATATCCTGACTCATGGGAATTATCCGACTACCATTACCCAATATTTCCATTTTGTTATTCGCATT
This sequence comes from Paludibacter sp., assembly GCA_037134195.1. Classification (GTDB taxonomy): domain Bacteria; phylum Bacteroidota; class Bacteroidia; order Bacteroidales; family Paludibacteraceae; genus Paludibacter. Next base: position 1,844 of record JBAXMR010000234.1, read on the forward strand.
GTCATTCACCAATGCCCACCCAATACTATTAGTTCCTAAATCCAATCCTAATATCTTCTTCATAATTCATTTTTTTAATAGATTATTTTAAGGGCTTAAAGTTAAAGTATATTTTTTAATTCACAAAACAATTGTATATTAAATTTAAATATATATTTTTGTCGTACAATTTTTGAAGCAAATCACAATAAGGATTATTCCGTTGTGAAAAC
>JBAXMR010000235.1:0-1836 GCA_037134195.1 Paludibacter sp.
GCTCGTCAACAATCAATACTTTGTTTTCAATCACCACATATTCCACATCTTTTTCGAAAAGTGTATAAGCTTTAAGTAACTGATTGATAGTATGAACGCGTTCTGATTTAATGGAATAGTTTTGAAGCAATTCGTCTTTCAGATTTTGCTTTTCTTCGGTCGACAACGCTTTGTTTTTTTCCATTTCGGCAATTTCGCTACCCACATCAGGTAATACGAAGAAATGTGCGTCATCAGTATTATCAGTAATTAAGTCAATTCCTTTGTCAGTCAGCTCTATGGAGTTTTGTTTTTCATCAATTACAAAATACAGCGGATCGGTGGCAACGTGCATATTGCGGTTGTTTTCCTGCATATAAAACTCTTCAGTTTTAAGCAAAATAGCTTTCATACCGGGCTCACTAAGGTATTTAATGAGCGGTTTGTTTTTTGGCATTCCTTTGTACGAACGGAACAACGCTAATGCACCTTCTTCCTGTTCTTTTTTGTCTGCCGATTTCATTAAATTTCGGGCATCAGCCAGGTATTTGGTAGCCAGCGTTTTTTGAGTATTTACCAGACGTTCAACTTTTGGGCGCATTTCGTCAAACAGCTGATCTTCACCTTTTGGAACAGGACCGGAAATGATTAACGGCGTACGGGCATCGTCAATCAATACCGAGTCAACCTCATCCACAATAGCGTAATTGTGTTTGCGTTGTACTAAATCTTCAGGAGAAGTAGCCATATTGTCACGCAGGTAGTCGAAACCGAATTCGTTGTTTGTTCCGAAGGTAATATCAGCCATATAAGCCTCACGACGGCTGTCGGAGTTAGGTTGGTGTTTATCAATACAATCAACTGAAAGACCGTGGAACATATACAGTGGTCCCATCCATTCAGAGTCACGTTTTGACAGGTAATCATTTACAGTTACAACGTGTACACCTCTGCGGGTCAATGCATTCAGGAAAACCGGAAGCGTTGCCACCAATGTTTTACCTTCACCGGTTCCCATTTCCGAGATTTTACCTTTGTGCAAAACCACACCACCAAAGAGTTGTACATCGTAATGCACCATTTCCCATTTGATAAGGTTTCCACCGGCAGTCCATTCGTTTTTATAAATGGCTTTGTCGCCGTTTATAGTCACAAAATCGTGCGTAGTTGCCAAATCACGGTCAATCTGAGTTGCGGTAACCACAATCTCCGGATTTTCAGTCAAACGGCGTGCAGTATCTTTTATAATACTGAAAGCTTCGGGAAGTACTTCGTCCAGAACTACTTCGTATTTGTCGGTAATTTCTTTTTCAAGTTTGTCAATTTCAACATAAATTTTTTCACGAAGATCAATTTCTGTTTCTTCAATGCTCGCTTTCAATTCGGCCACACGTGCAACTTCAACCGATACGAAGTCCTGAATGCGAATTTTAAGCTGTTCAGAACGGTCACGAAGTTCATCATTACTAAGTGTTTTTATTTCTTCGTAAGTAGCTTTAATTTTATCAACAAAGGGTGTTATTTCTTTCAGGTCGCGTTGTGCTTTATTACCAAGAAGTTTCCCCAAAAATTCATTTAATTTCATATCTCAATGTTTAATTAGTATTATGTCAGTATATTTTGTCAGTTTTGTCAGGATTTGTAAAAAAGACTGACAAAGATACTATTTTTAGTTCTAAAATACGATTATCAGGCCAATTTATTCGCAGGCCTATGTGATACAAAAAGTGCTCCAAAAACTTGAATCTAAAGAAATAATAAATAATTTTCAAAGAATTTTAATTATTTATTGGATTCATAATGCAATGTCGTTTAGATAAGGATTTAGTTTAAATAGTTGAAATATAGTTCATTGAT
>JBAXMR010000236.1:0-1809 GCA_037134195.1 Paludibacter sp.
GTGAGAGGCTTAGGGTGAAACCCCCTTTGCCTACTCGACGCCTCGGTCGTTATGCACAAGCGGAAAAAAAAAGAAAGACAGAGCAAAACGACTTATAAAACAACAAAATAATTAAAAATATGAAGACAAAGAATTTAATTTTTAGTGCGTTAATAGCAGTGACAATGACATCATGTGTTTCGACTGCATATTACCAAGTTTATAAAACGACACCAGTAACCAACGTGACTTTGAAAGACAATGCTATCGTTTACGAAGACGACAATTGTAAAGTCCTATATAATTTTTGGGAAGACGGTGGAAATATTGGGTTCACCTTATTTAATAAAACAGAAAAGAATATTTACATAAATCTTGAAGAATGTTTTTTTATCTCAAACGGAAAAGCTTATGACTACTATAAAAACAGAATTTATACATCTTCAACAAGCATAGGTTCGTCAAGAGGTTTAGGAGCTACAGCATCAAAATCCATGACAGGAATTAATTATTTAGATTTAATTCAGACAAATAGTGCTTCTTATGCGAGTTCAGTCGCTGCAACGACTACTTCTGGTAAATCAGTCTCTTATAATGAAGAGAAAATAATATGCATTCCGTCCCATACGACAAAGACAATTAAAGAATACAACATAAATGACAAGTTGTTTAGACATTGTGATTTATATCGAAATCCAACAAGAGACAAGATTAAAACAGTAAAATTCACAATGTCTGAAAGTCCTATTGTTTTCAGCAACAGAATCGAATATAAAGTCGGACAATCGGGAAATCCAATTAAGTTTGAAAACGAATTTTTTATCTCTGAAATAACCAATTATCCAGAACCTGAGATTATAGATTTGAAATATGATGAGTTTTGCGGTAATAAGGAAGCTTTTCAGACGAAATACTTTAAGAATGTGACACCTGACAAATTTTACGTAAAGTATTTATGGTAGAATTTAAAGATATGGATAGATATGAATTAATCTGGGAGTATCAAAGTGCTATTAATGAGATATACACACAAGAGAACTTATCATGTCTTAGAGGACTTGATAATAAGTGTTTTATTAATAACAGGCAGATTGTCTCTAGTTTTTTCGAAGTTGCAGGAAAATACAAATCGAATAAAGACTGTATTGAGTTGATAGACGAATTTATATTTATTTCTGATGAGATAATGTATTTTACAGCTCAACTATTCTTACATAAACCTTACATAAACAATCCATTAGATCAGGAAGTATTTATAAATGAAAGTTCTTCACTTTTCCCAAACAATCAAAATATAGCTGCCAAACGATATTTCATGTTTGTCGATATAACATTTGAGAAAATCTACAATTTTTGGAATAGAGTTGGAAATTTAATTGCTTTATTTTTTCAAGAGAAATTTAAAGCCAACGAAAAAATATATTTTGACAGAGCAGTTGACAAAGTTCCAGTTGAGTTTCATGAAATCGAAGGATACAAGAGACTTAAGCATTTTAGAGAGAACGAATATAAAACAATGAATGGGAAAAGGAAAGATATTGTTCATAACATTTCATTAGACACTGTTTTTAGACAACAGCATATTGAAAATGCGACAAATAGAGACGAAATGAAAAAATGGTTCGATGAAATTATAAGTTTTGCTGAATACTTTAAAACCCAGATGTTATATACTATTGAAGGGTTTGACAACACATTAAGTTTTTTAGAAGAGGTTGAAAAAATTAAATGTCAACAGCAACTTGAAACGCAAACAACGAAAACCGAACCGCCTAGTGCATAATACATAGGGCTTCGTGTGGTCGAGGCACGAAGACCCAACATGAAGCC
>JBAXMR010000237.1:0-1721 GCA_037134195.1 Paludibacter sp.
TGATATATACAAATTTTTAAAACAATTTTTGACTATAAAAACAAACTCTAATTATGTAACTTCGATTGGAAATGCAGCTTTTCATGGTTGTACAAAACTTACTGGAGATTTAGTTATTCCTAATTCTGTGACTTCTATAGGTATGGATGCTTTTTCTTCTTGTACAGGCATAACAGGAAATTTAATTATAGGTAACTCCGTTACAACGATTCAAAATTATGCTTTTCAATACTGTTATGGTATAACCAGTTTAACGCTTGGAACTACCCTTAATTCAATTGGTAGCTGCGTTTTTCAATATTGTAATTTAAAAAGTATTAATTGTTTAAGTATTGTTCCTCCAACTTTGCAAACTCTTGGTGGGAATGCTTTTACTGGAATAAATAAAAATACTTGTACTCTCTATGTCCCAGTAGGCTCTTATACAAAATATCTAACTGCAACCGGATGGACAGATTTTATTAATATAATTGAAGGAACTTCTGGTATTAATGATATTTCCAATGAAAAAATTAAAATCTATCCAAATCCAGTAATTGAAAGTTTTAGAATTGATGGTATTGATGGTAATGCTACTTTAAGATTAACCGATATGGATGGAAAATTATTGATTGAACAAATGATTCAAAAGTCTGATTTCGTTTCAGTTGGAAAACTTCCAAAAGGGGTTTATTTCGTAAGATTAATTACTAACGAAGGAGTTGTTGAGAAAAAAGTCATAAAGAATTAAGAATACATTAAACTATATAAAAAGAATATTATGAACAAAATTGATGAATTATCCATTTCAGATTTAAAAGCAGCTTATGATTTTGTAAAAATTGATTTAGCTGATTTAGAAGAGAGTGCTGTAAGAAAAGGTATTCAACCTGAGTCAATTCCAGCCTACAGTGAAGTAAAACAATTGGAAGATAAATTATATTCTAAGCTTTTGACAATAACAAGTTTGATTGTATAACTGTTAGAGTATTGAATTTACAGAAAACGGACTCACATATGAAAATTTGAGTAAAGGATTGTACAGAAAGACTAATCGCCCAAAAAGCAAAAAAAGCCACAGCAAGTTAGAATTTATTTTCAAACGTCTTGCTGTGGCTTTTATAGCTTTTTGATAATAGGCAGAGCGGTCACAGTACATTGTTTTTTTGCTCAAATAGAATGGTTGAAGCAATTAGAAATTAAAAAAACAATGAGCTGTGGAGAGTTAATTGCAAAGCAATAGGTACTTCTGAGCAATTGCAAATAAATGAGAACTGTTTTTAGAAAAAATTTCAAGAAAACACATTGTTAATCTGTAAATAGTGTTTATATTTGTTGCCATATTCAACCTTATTGTTCAACCCCCAAAAATACTTTTCCACCACCTAAACTTACTTTCTATGACCCCAAACTTACATTCTTGTTCCCCGAAAGTATTATCTTGCTTCCCGACTTTACTTTTTCACAGTCCAACTTTATTTTCTTCGACCCTGAAAGTATTTTTTCACACACCGACTTTGCTTTCTTCCTCCCCGAAAATACTTTTTTGCAATCAGGACTTACTTTCTTGCTCCCCGACTTTATTTTCTTCGACCCCGTTAATAAATTATGCGACCAGTAAAAACATATTAACCAACAACAACTATCGAAACAACATGACACAATTATATAAAACCAACGGCCTGTTGGTAAATCGAGTAGACTGCCCTGCCAGCCGAAACTGACAGGGAGAGCCTCTCACA
>JBAXMR010000238.1:0-1695 GCA_037134195.1 Paludibacter sp.
ACTTTTTAGTTGTTTTGTTACTTTAAAGTGGTCAACGTATTTCAGGCATTGACAGTAAGCAGTTGCGGTAAGCAGTAAAACTTTATCTTTGTTTTTTGGGCGAAAATGATTTATCTTTGTGGCGTGAAATAACATATTAAGAATACGAATTATGGAAACAAAAAAAGACACAACAAAAGCTGTAATAACAAAAGAAAAAACAGTTGAAAATAAGGTAGTTAAGAAAAGAATTTCAAAAATAATGAAAGCTGCTGAAAAGTATAAAGGTGGTGTTGAAATATTAGATATGGATGCATTGTTTAAGCCTGTATATTGATATGAGGTATTTAATTGATACAAATATATTAGTATTTCTAATACTTGATAAGGGTATGATTCACAGTAATGTAGGACAATTATTTGATGACTATTCAAATATATTTTACATAAGTGCCGAAAGTGTAAAGGAATTAATTGTACTTGTGCGCAATAATAAATTGCGGTTTAAACAATGGAAAACGCAGATTCAACTGATTGAAGCCATTGAACTTGAATTTGGGATTAGAATTCTCCCCATTAAAAAAGAACACCTTCTCACTTATGCCCGCCTTACCATAAACGAAGCTCAGGATCACCGAGACCCTTCAGATCACATTATCATATCACAAGCCATCACTGAGCGCATGCCTTTGATAAGTAGCGATAGCAAATTTCATTTCTATACGACCCAGGCATTAGATTTTGTGTTTAACGAAAGATGATGGTAATATTTGCCCTTCGGGCGTTATTTACTCACTTCGTTTGCGATAGTTGCCTACGGCGTTATTAACTCACTTCGTTCGTGATATTTTCCTGTGGCGATATTAGAAATAATAATTTAATATTGTAATTCTAAAATAAAAAAGAATGAGATAGTTTCTATGTTTGGAAACTTTATTTATCTTTGTATGTTATAACAATAGAAATAAATCAATGAGATATTCAGCAACTAAATTTTTAGACCAGGTAGACGAATTTATTGCCAAACTCGACCAGAAAACAGCTACAAAAGTCATTTACAACATTGATCTTGCAGAACAAACGAATGACCCAAGGCTTGTCAAAAAACTTCAAAACGACATTTGGGAATTTCGTACAAAATATGCAGGACTTCAAATCAGACTACTTGCATTTTGGGATAAGTCAGACAACAAAGAAACATTGGTTATTGCTACTCATGGTTTTATAAAGAAAGTTGATAAAGTTCCGGGGAAACGATATTGAACGAGCAGAACGAATCAGAGAAAAATATTTCAACCATAAATCAAAAAGAAAATAAAATGGCAACTAAAGAAATAAAAACACAAACTCTTTCTGATATGAAAGACAAGTATATCGGAAAAACCGGCACTAAAGAAAGAGAAGAGTATGAATATGAGCTAAGAATGGATGTTTTGGGTAAAATGATAAAATCAGCGAGACAAGAACGTCATTTGACACAGGAAGAATTAGGACGATTAATAGGAGTACAAAAAGCGCAAATTTCAAAACTTGAAAGTAGTGCTAATAGTGCAACAATCGACACGATTATTAAGGTTTTCAAAGCATTAAAAGCAGAGATAAACTTTAATGTAAAACTTGAGAATACTTTTGTCGAACTAACCTGACAAAAAAGCCTAACATATAACTCAACTTTCGCAAGCTCTATCACCCCGCTTGCATAAGGTTTTTATAGTT
>JBAXMR010000239.1:0-1640 GCA_037134195.1 Paludibacter sp.
ACATTACACAAACGTTACACAAAAGAAGGTATTTATTTACAAACGGATACAAAGATATAACATTTGGAGGGAATATTTCGATATGTATTTCTTTAAAAACTGCATAGCCGTTTTTCATTTCTTTGCTCCGGCAATATTACACAAAACTTTCTGAATCTCAATAAGCATTATGTGAGCCCTAGTGATTTCATCACCAGGGCTTGTTTTATAGCATCAAAAAGCATCGTTTAGCGTTGTTCATGTATTTATTACACAGTTGATTGACTTGTACATTTACAAGAAAAAAATCAACTGTATGAAAAAAGTATTATTCAAACTCCCTGATTGGTGGAAAGCGGACACTCCGGCATTCGCACGTTTTTTCCAACTTATCTCCAGTGCCTTGGCAGCATTGCCTATGTATTACATTGCACTTCCTGACCAATTCAAAGATGCCATTCCAACAAGTTATCTGAAGTACATTGCCATTGCCGGTGGCGTGTGTGCTTTTATTCTTCAATTTTTTAAAAAGAAAGAATCATGAACCAACTTGGAAAATATTTCTCATTAGAAGAATTGACAATAACTCATGAGAACTTAGACAACACCCCTGACACTATTGCAACTCAAAAACTAAAAGTACTTGTGCAAAACCTACTGGACCCGGTTCGGGAAATGTACGGTTTCCCGATCTGTATCAACTCAGGATTTAGAACACAGGCCGTAAACAAAGCCATTGGCGGGGCTCAAAAACCCATCAGCCAACACACCAAAGGCGAAGCAGCTGATTTGGATTGTGCCGACAATGCCAGGCTCTTTTATCTTATCCGGGATCATTTCGACTTCGACCAATTGATTTGGGAAGAAGGAAACGACTTGCAGCCTGACTGGGTGCATGTGAGCTATAAAGCCCATGGGAATAGAAAACAACAACTCAAATTTAAAAACAAAAAACAAGTAGTATGAAATCAACAATTGAATTTATCAAAAAGTATTCACTGGTGATACTCGCTATCACAGTTTGCAGTTTATCTCTATTTCAAATAAGCTGCGGTAATCAATCAAAACCGCAACAGGTGAACATTGGTCGGTCAGACAAAGAAAAGTCTGAATCTGATAGATTAAACACGCTAAAAGCATATGCCCTGCTTCAGCAGAAAGATAGTATTATCAAACTTTTGAATACAAGGCTTGAAAATGAAAAAGCAAACACCGCAACACAAAAAGCCGATGCCAAGAAACAGCATATTTTAAACGACAGCTTGAAGACCCGGTATGAAAGAGAAAAGAGTTTGAACACCTGTGAAGATCTCGTTCTGGGTCTGAAGGTTGAAATAGTTGAAAAGGACAGTGTTATTGAAAGCCTCGATTCAGAAATGAATGACTACTCCAATAAAGTGAAAGAATTGGAGGAGAAAGTGGATATTCAAAAGGGTGTTATCGACAGCAAACAAAAGCTGATTGCTTGTAAAGATTCGACAATAAATTTCTACAAAACTCAAAAGAAGAAAACTGACTTTTGGAATCAGGTAAAAATCAGAGTAGCCGGAGCAGTTATATTAATTGAAACTATAGGATTAATTCTGAAATAGATTTATTGTATTGGCTGAATAGCATCAAAAAGCATCGTTTAGCATTATTTATATATTTATAACACAGCG
>JBAXMR010000240.1:0-1614 GCA_037134195.1 Paludibacter sp.
TTCTTTCTATTTAGGTAGACGAACTACTTTTAATTTTACTTTAAATGTCTGCAATTTTTTTTCGAAAAAGTGTATAAAACCACAATAGGAACAGTAGAGGGCTGATTTTCTATTGTTCCTATTGCGATTTTGAAGCAAGTATTTTTTTATGTTGTCGGTGGTTTGCAGCAACGTTGTTTCCACTGATTCTTAAACTGCAGACGCTCATCGTCGGTCATATCCATCAGTTTATTTTTGAAAGGAGCATGATTTTCAAAATGACGGTGTGCGGCTCTGCGATGACTGCCAAAGCGAAATCCGCCAAAAAGTATGCGACTCAATACCAACAGACCCATAGCCTGCCAATAACTTACTGCATGAAAGGTTGATATTGAAGGTATTATCCAGTTCCAAAGGAGCATTACCACCGCACTGATTGCAAAAAGCCCGGCTACAAATACCGGAAAAAAGAAAAATCTTCTTTTTCTCCACTGATGTTGATTGGTTGATTCCATATTTCTGTATGTTTTTACTGCCGACTAAAAACTGCCGACTAATTATTAAGTTCTTTGTATAAATAATTCAGTTTGTATCTTAGATGTTTTACAGCGTAACCTTTTCGGCTGATAATAGTTTTCAGATTTTCGCCTTTCTGGTCAGCTATTTGATGAAGCGTCATATCTTCCATTTCGTTGAGCAGAAATACTTCACGCTGATTTTCAGGCAATTCGTCCAGAGCTTTTTCAAATTCTTTCCAAAATATTTCTTTGAAAAATGCCAAATCAGGATTGTTGCTGTCATCCATTAACAGAATTTCCTTGAAATTGAATTCGCCTTCGTCGTTTTCGTAGCTGTAATCTTCCAGTGCCAGGTTGGTTTTTTTGCGCGAACGGTCGGTGATTTTATTTCGGGCCACTTCGTACAACCATGCACTTACATTATCAATATCAGCCACATCGCTTAAATTGCTCAACTGCACCCACACATCCTGAAGTATATCTTCAGCATCTTCGGTCGATTTCACCCTGCCACGCACAAACCCAAACAGATTTTTTCCAAATTCCTGTATTGTTTTCGTTATGGAAAGTGCTTTTTTGTCAGCCATTGCTATGTTTATGCTTGTCTCCATACAATTGAAGACGAATCAAATCAAATTTTACTTTAGAAAATAAAACATTTTTGCTGTTAAAAAGTTTCAAATAATAAAATTCCCCTCTAAATCTATTGATATAGAAAGGAATGAATCAGGCATTACATCGAAAATTATTTATAAATAGCATTCAACACATTGGCAAGTTGGATGCCGCCACGGTACAGCATTTCGTCTAATTTATCTCCAAACTGGTAAACGTAATGATAATTATTAGTATCTGAAGTGTCGTAAGCATAAATTAAATTTCGAACTGCATACGAAGCTTCAATAGATTGCAGTATTCCATGTTTTTTAAATTCGGCTTTGCGTGGTTCAAATTTATCCTGCAAATACTGGCTGTATTCTGAGTAAGACATTTTCTGATTTTCAATCAACGCACCATCCCATACCGAATGCAGGTTGGTTTTACGTCCAAACCAGTTGAAATCAACTTTGTTTCCTCCTTTATCGTCTTTACGTCCCATATGCATGGGTTGGTGCAG
>JBAXMR010000241.1:0-1568 GCA_037134195.1 Paludibacter sp.
TGGCACAAAGTAACAGCGAATTAGAAAGCTGTTTTTTTTAGAATAGCGATATTCTTATAAATGAATATCGCTAAAAATTTAAAAGGCGTTGTTCTTTTTAGTTTATAACGACTCATTTATTTACAATTTATTTATTTACGATTTACAATTGGGTTCTCCATTGACAGTCGGTTTTAAAAAATTATTGGTATGAAAAAGATTTATGTAATATTTTTATTGACAGTTGCGATGGCAACACAACTTACTAACGCACAAACAGTAGTAATTGACGGTGAAATCCGTCCGAGAGTAGAAGATCGCGATGGTTTTTCAAAACCATTGCTTACAACAAATGACCCCGGAATTTCAGCGATTCAACGTACCCGATTGGGTGCAACATTTTCCAGCGGATTGCTAAGTTCTCAAATCACCATTCAGGATTCCCGAACATTCGGACAAAACCCAAATGCATCAAGTGATGCCACCACCGGCATTTTTGAAGCCTGGGCAGAAATGTTATTAATGCCGGGCGGTTCGCTCAAAGTTGGCAGACAAGTACTGAAATACGATGACAACCGCCTCTTCTCGGGAAGCGACTGGAGCAATACCGGCACTTCGCACGATGCAGCCATATTTAAGTATTGTGTGAATGATTTTCAGGGGCATTTGGGTTTTGCTTACAACAACAATTCCATACTTTCGTCTGAAACATTGTATAAACCAGGTTCGAATTATCGCTTTTTGGGGTATATATGGCTGACAAAAGATATTGTGAAGGGATTGAACCTAAGTTTAATTGCTGTTGATGAAGGAGTTCAGGATACAATTGGTACTAAAAATGGCGTAAATTATTTGAAAATAAACATGTTTCATGCTTTCACGGTTGGTGGTAATTTGAAATTTTCAGATCCTGCTATACCTGTAAGTGCATTAGCTACAGCTTATTTTCAAGCTGGAAATAACAGTAGCGGTTCAAAATTGAATGGGGAAATGCTTGCCATAAAGGCTGATTATAAAATTATAGATTTCCTTACAGTCAATGTAGGGACTGATTACATTTCGGGAGATAATAATTCAACCGATGGAATTCAATCCAATTTTAAAAAATTATACGGTACCGACCACAGTTTTAATGGTTCGATGGAGTATTGGAAAGTACCGTTGACACAGGGCTTGTTGGATTATTATGGTGGAGTGACCGGAAAGATTACTAAAGACTTGAGTTTGGTCGGGACATATCATATTTTTAATTCTGAATATGCCGGAAAAAACAAAAAAGGAATTGATTTTGGAAAAGACCTGGGTTCAGAAATTGATTTAGTATCCAATTATAAGTTAAACACCTGGGCAAGTATTCAGGCAGGATGGTCAATGTATTTCAGCAATAATAACACACTTATTTCCAAAGATTTGATGAACTCGGCAACCGTTGTTCCTGCTATTCGTACACCTCAATGGGCGTATGTAATGTTTACCATTAAACCAAAATTCCTATAAAAAGACCCCCTAAATCCCCCGAAGGGGGACTTAAAGACTTATACCAAATGTATTTATATTATGACCCAAAAACTATCAGAAAAAATATATCT
>JBAXMR010000242.1:0-1558 GCA_037134195.1 Paludibacter sp.
TGAGAGGCTCTCCCTGTCAGTTTCGGCTGGCAGGGCAGTCTACTCGATTTATGCGTTCGGTGTTTGAGTTGTCTTTTTGTGTTTAGTTGTCATTGTTGTAATTTAATCTAAACTGTACAACGCTAAATTTGAGTCACTATCATTAATCATCGCATTTCAAAGTATATACTGCAATGCAATTATCTTTTTTTATGGTAACCTCTTTTGAACCTGCTTTTTTGATAACTGAATCACCAACTTGATATGATCTATTTTCATCGAATCCAATTTTATAAATACATTTTTCCAAGTCAAAAGATATACCTTTTTTATAATTGTTTACACTGATTCCTCCATATTCTCCGTGACCTGACTTGTATGTTATTATTCCTTTCAACTCTAATTTTACAGTTTCACATCTGTATTCATTATAGTCACTGTCATTTTTGTTTAGTGTATAGTAAACTATAATAAACAATAAAATGAAAACAACAAAAAACCAATTTTTTTTCAACAATTCAAATACCTTGTTTACTCTTTTCATTTTTCTCAATTAATAGTTGTCTTTTTGAATGTCTTATCTGAAATTTGTTTTTTCATGCGAAGCGAGTTTCTTTTTCTTTGGTTTTTCTTTCTCACTTCAGTCGTTCAACAGCCTGATTCAAGACATTTTCAATCGAATAATTGTCAGCCAGAATCAGTTTGTCTTTTTTTTCTACACTGACGCATAACACATATATATGCTGAGTAGAAATTGGCTATGTTCAGTTAACTGGACATATATCGCATTTATCTATAAGTGCAAATATATTTATATTGTTGAAATACAATGTAATAAATTTCCGCACAATATTAGTTCTACTAAGCATATCCAACTTGTTAATAATCTATTGTGTGGTTGTTTTTTGTTGTTTAATTAATTCAATTGTCAAAGATATATACTTTTTTTTACACTTACAACTATTTTTTAATTGATTTCTAATTTATCTAATGGACTTTTTATTTGATCGAATCCCTTGGTTGTTATATGCGTATAAATTTCCGTGGTTTTGCCACTTGAATGCCCTAACAAACTTTGAATATAACGTATATCTGTTCCTGCTTCGAGCAAATGAGTTGCAAAACTATGACGCAACGTATGTACAGTTATGCGCTTCTTTATTCCTACTTTATCTACTGCAATTTTTAAATTGGCTTGAATGCTACTGGTGGAGTATTGTTCTCCTTTTGCTCCTTCAAATAACCAATCTTTCGGTTTATATTCTGCTACATATTTACGTAATATCTCCAGTGTTTTATTTCCCAATAAAGTGTAGCGGTCTTTTTTTCCTTTGCCTTGCACTACCTTAATTTGCATACGTTGCGAATCAATATCTTTAATTTTTAGGTTTATGGCTTCGCCTATTCTCAGTCCGGCTGAGTAAATAGTCATAAAAATAGCTTTGTGTTTCAAGTTCTCGGTGGCGTTCAGTATTTTTACTACTTCTTCCTCGCTCAGCACTTCGGGCAATATCTTTTCTTTTCGGGGTCGGTCGATGGTATAAACTTTGCGTTGTCCGCCCAATACACGTTCGAAATA
>JBAXMR010000243.1:0-1507 GCA_037134195.1 Paludibacter sp.
CGTTGAAATTTTTATTGGAGTTGGAAGGGATAACACCTTCGTGCAAAATATCACCTTTTGCTGATCGCCAATTTGCCATCAGGGTAACTACGCTTTTTACTGCCACGCGATTATACGATTTAGGCAAGTCATTGCGTAAGGTTTTGGTCAAGTATTCATTCCAACGATCCTTTGACTGTGTGATGCTTCTGGATGCGTTTTTAAGTATTTCATCTGATTTGGTAAGTGCTAAACTTCTTTCTTTGGGGTTATTAAAAAAAGAAATCAACACATAATCACAATCCGAAGTCTTTGAACTTATTGCAGTATAGCTTTTGTCAGTTACGTTCAACTTGAAGTTTTTTGGGAATGTAACTATAAGTATTTCACCACTCTCGGTTTGAACAACAATACTGTTGTTTTCCTTTTTCAGCGTAAAATTTGACAACCAGATGGTAGAATTTATATTCCATTTTACGTGATTTGAATTCAATTGTAAAACAGAATGGTTTTTATCTACAAAAAAAAGTTGCTGTTCCACTTTAACGTCTTCACATTTACTGCTCATATAAAGTGCCCCCGGATAATAGCATACACTATCGCGACTGAACTGATTTGAATTTAATTTTCTACCATCTTTCTCAACTCCAATTTCAGCAATTGACTTGCTAATCCAATAGCGAGAATCAATGGTAAAAGGTCCGCAAAAGCCATTCACCCAATTGTCTGCGCTTGGATTTGTGAAACCAATCCATGAACCGGCATCAGAAAACAGTCCGGCACTATATTTTTCTGTATAGGTGGGTTTGGTGGGCGTAAATGAGATGTCGATTATTTGAGGGTAATTTTCTGCAATTCTATTGTTTTTAGAACCTGCAGTTAACTCAAAAACGGTTAGGATCAGCAGAGTCAGGCAGAGTGCTTTTTTTTTCATTAGATTTTCTTATTTATTTTTATTTACCTCATGGATTAGTAAGTAGAATTTTGCCAGTGCTTGGAGGCATGATTACTGTTGCAACCAATTGGTGCGTATCCGGATCAAGAAATGTTTTCTCAAGCTTTACTTCGCACTCTTTATCTGAAGGGTTCACCAAGACAAGACCATTGGTGAATGATCGACGATAAACAGGTAAATCTTTGATGAGATAGTTGTCAATCGACACAGGTTTCTCAGTCTGAATCGGAAATCCAATAGGATAATAGTACATGGGATGTATTTTCACGAAACGTTTGCCTTCAGCCTGATAAAATGCGTAAGTGCCCATTAAGGTTTTGCTATCTTTCTCTACACCAAGCAAAAAGCTTGCATAACCGAAGCGTTCAGCTTTATCACGTATTGGAGTATCAGGCTCAGAATTAAAACTTACAGAACCTGCATTCTCCCAAACCGGCGCAGCAGCAAGTCCGTTTTGGGCGGCATCCATAAGCACCTTAATCCGGCTTTTCCATTTATCAACTTTTTGAATTGCCAGTCCACCTTCCATACAAAAAGCTTCGAGTGGACGAGGCTTTACCTCGGTAGGCATCA